>NZ_JBIXLN010000020.1:0-87717 GCF_045798555.1 Paeniglutamicibacter sp. MACA_103
TCGCCATCGAGGACCACCGTGACGGTGGCACCCGGCTCGCCCTTGCCCGACACCGGAACAGAGCCGGTCTCGCCCAGATCCTGACCGGCGGTCGGGGAATCAATGCTCACCGGAGCAACAACCGGTGCGACATCAAGTGCTCGCACCGTGGAGGATCCAAGGCGCACTTCTGCCGCTGCTGCTTGGGGCAGCAGCGTCAATGTCAGGGCGTTCACCGTGAACGACTCAGCGCCCAAAAGGCCCGGGGTAGGCTGCTCGTTTACCGTCAGTTGGACAACCTCAGCAAGGACGTTGTCAATAACCGGAGTCAGGGCCGTCAGCAACGGGGTGACCGCATTTGCAGCCAGGCCGCCGACGCCATCCAGTACAGGATTGAGTGCGCCTCCAACAGCAGTCTTGATAAGCGGCAGCGCCACGGTGTTCAGAGCTGCCTCAAGGGTGGTCTCCACCAAGAGAGCGCCAACACCGGTCACGTCAACAGAAACTACAGGCGTGGTTGTTGCCGTTCCCAGCAATTCACCAATCGAAGCATCGATAGTCGCGGTACCGGAAACGAGACCCGCGTCGACATCCGCCGTGATCTTGAGACGGATCGAGTTGATCGCGTCCTTGAGTTCTTGGGTGAGCGTCGCCGTCAGGTCATCGATGGCTTCGCCAAGAGCCGTGGTGATGGCGGTTAGTGTCGCTGCATCGATAACTTCGGTGTTCGGTGCCTGGCCGTTCAGGCCATTGGTTGCATCGAAGGCCTTGGCAAGGTCGATCGTGACTATGCCGGTCCCGAGATTGATGGAGGCAATGCCATCAGCGTCAGAAAAGCTCTGCGTAATGATGCTATCCGTGACGCCCGACAGTGCTGCATCAGCTCCTTCGAGACCGATGACAGTGTTGCTCAGGCCGATTCCAGCGAGGTTCAGGTTACCGAGAATGCCGGAAATTGTTCCCAGCAGCGGGCTGCCGACGCCCACTAGACCATCAAGCGTGTCACCAAGCTCGACAACCGTCGCGCCGACGGCAGTCGTCATGGTTCCGACGGCTGGGCTTTCGAGGGCGATCTTCGCGTCGGCCACCACGTAGTCAGACGTTACGCTGGCGGCGTCCTTCGTTGCGGTCGAACCGATGGCTCCGAGTTCAAGTGAAAGGTTCTTGATTACCGGGTCGGTCGCTGGATCGATGCCGATCTGGGCCAGGAGGTCGGTCAAGTTCACCGTGGCGTTGCCGCGCGGCTCGGCGGCACCACCGTCAACATCAATGGCACCGTTCTGATCGACGGCACCAGCGCCGGCCACCGCCTGAGTCACGGAGGGCGCGGACGCATAGCTATTCAGCACTCCGGCATTGCCAAGGTTCAGCAATCCTGGAGTTGTCCCGTCAGTGATGAGCGGGAGCTGCACGGATCCGAGGTTCAGATCAAGTGCTCCGAGTGCTGAAAGGTTGATTGGCTCGGCGTTTGGACCAGCATCACTGGGGTTTCCCGCAGCACTCGTCGCGACATCCAAGAGGCTCAAGGAAAGCAAGTCAGATCCAATAACCTGACCCATTGCCTCCGAATCATCGGTTTCGGCTGCATAGGCCGAAGTTGTAGGCACAATAAAAAGGCTGGACGCAACGGCGCCAGCCATAATTTTGCGGGCGATTGGGAAACGACGCTTCCCAATGCCAGGTGGTGAAATATCTCTTGTCAATGCATCCTCCAGGACGAAAGCGAAATGATCTGAGGCACATTTCTCACGTGACCCAAGCTTGACCTTATGGAAGCGATCGGATGCTTGCCTTACCCTTACTGGACAAAATCCATTCACTGTACGGTTATCATTGAAGGGCCTATTGGAAGGACACGTCCGTCGAATGGCCAAATCCAGCTAGCCGCCCGGCCATAAGTCACTCTCTTTTCCGTAACCTGCACTCTTCTGACAGTCGTAGTTCGCCAACTGGCTATTGAACATGGCTAACATGGTGAACAAATACATCGAAAAATATGGATTAGGGGCATTGTTCGCTGTATCTTTTTCTGATTATTGCGATCTATTACTTACATTTTCAGATTCCATAGGAGCCCAACCATGCAGCCTCGTATACGAGTCCATCTAGCAGATGGTGATTACTTTCTTCGGCTTGGACTCGAAAGCCTCCTGGCTTCCAGCCCGGACGTGGAGCTTGAGTCAGTCACCGGCACAGGCGACGCGGCCATCGAAGCTGCCCTCGGCAAAAAACCTGACCTGATTCTGATGGAAACCACCATTAGTGATGTCTCAAGCTTGGAAGCCACGAGGCGGATCGTTGCAGGAGTTCCGGAGACAAAGGTTGTCATGCTCTCGGCGACCCATGACGTCGAAACCATGGCTCGGGCGCATGCTGCCGGGGCCTGTAGCTATCTGGCCAAGAACGCCGTCTCAACGGATCTCGGTGCCGCACTTCGGATGATCAATTCCGGCAACATGATCTTTTCCAAACCAATCGATGCAGAATATTTTCCAATTCATAGCCCGGGAAAGTACGACTTGAGATCACAGATCCTGCGTCAGGCGGGATCCCGCGATCGACGCATGCTGCACGCCCTGGCGGAGGGTCACACGAATGCCCAGATAGCCGCGCTTCTGCATGTCAGCGAAGGAACAGTCAAGGCGCAATTGGCAAAGATCATGGAACCGCTCGACGTCAGCAATCGTGTTCAACTCGCGGTTTTGGTCGTTCAGGCAGGGCTTCTCGATGACGTCCGGCCCACGGTGCCGCTAAGTGCCGGACCCCTGCGTCATGCAACACCCCGGGCTTGAGCGTCGTTCCGAGGTCAGTATCCCAAAAACGGATCATAGGAATTGACGAGGTCTTCGCCGCCTAGATAGCGGCGAAGATTACTGGTGAAGAGATCCACCAGTCGCGCGTTTTCGGCGTCGACATTGGCGGCGGTATGTGGTGACAGGAGGAGGTTCGGGGCATCCCACAAAGGATGGCCGATCGGCAGTGGTTCAGGTGTCGCCACATCGAGGACGGCTCCGCCAAGGTGCCCGGATTCCAGGAAATCCATGAGTGCTTCCTGGTCGAGCACCGGGCCTCGGGCCAGGTTTACAAGCAAGGCCCCATTCCTCATCGCGGAAATTCTCTGCTTGTTTAGGATCCCCGTGGTCTCCTCGGTCAACGGGCAAGCCAGAACCACGATGTCGTACTCCCCCAAATCACAGTCTTGCAAGGTGACGGAACGCTCGAACGGTCGACCAAGAATTCTTGATCCCCTTGTCGCTCCGTCGCAGCTGACACCCATGAAGCCCAGCGTCCTGGCAACTTCGCTACCGATGCTGCCGGCACCGACGATCAAGGCTCTTTGCCCGTGAAGCGTGCGTGATGCCCCGTTCTGCCACTGCCTCGACTCTTTTTGGGACGCGAGGCGTGGCAGTTCCCGGACGAAGTACAGCAGGCCGGCCAAGGCGAACTCAGCCAGCGGCTTGGCATGGACGCCTGCGGCGGTAGTAATTCGAACTTGGTTTTCAGTGTGCCCCATGGCCGCGGCCCGCGCCCCCACACCCGCCTGGGTAGCCTGGATCCACGCGAGGTTGGGACTGTGTTCCCGCCAGGCACTGGGCTGCCACCAATCGAAGTCAAACATGATGGTGGCGTCGGCCAAGAGGGCTCGCCATTCGGCGATTTGGTTGTCAGACAGCTCGCGGGGCTTTCCCCAGTGGTCTGCCCCGAATTGTGGGACCGGCAGCAGGTCAGGTCGGTAGACGACGTCGACCTCGGGCACCTCGGCGATCAGCCTGCCAACCAGGTCTTCGTGCAGATACGAGCAGATCAATACCTGTGGACGCATGAAACTCTTGTACCTCTTTCATCGGCTGACGGCCAGGGACGAGCGAAGGTCCATTGGATTGCCGTCACGGGCGTCACCACAACGACACGCCTGAACCTCTCGCCCCCTTCGGACAGGCTATCCCGGCCGATTGGATAAAGTGAGCGCATGACTACACACGTAGGCGACCGAAAGGGCCCCAGTGAGGCCTCGGTTCCTCGTCACCACCAGCTGATCGTCTCGCTCTTCGGCCTGTACGCGCGCCAACACGGCGGCGCCTTGGCCGTGGCCACCATCATTTCCCTGATGCAGGATATCGGTGTCGAGTCCACCGGGACCAGGTCGTCGATATCCCGCCTGAAGAAGCGCGGCGTCATCGACAGCGTGCAGGTCAACGGCCGCAATGGCTACGCATTGGCGCCTTCCGTCATCGAAACATTCATTGAGGGCGACGAACGCATCTTCCACCCGCGACGGGCGAAGATCGACGACCAGTGGCTCCTGGCAACGTTCACCGTGCCGGAATCCCAGCGCAACATCCGCCACAAGATCCGTTCCTCGCTGGTGCGGATGGGATTTGGTTCGGTCACTCCCGGGCTCTGGATTGCGCCCGGCCATCTGCGCGACTCGGTGCTGGCCTACTTTGACACCCGCGGGTTGAACGAATACCTCGAGTTCTTCATGGCAGACCACATCGGCGGAGCCGACCTGCACAAGAACATCGGGTCATGGTGGGACTTGCCCGCTCTCGATGCCTTGTATTCGGACTTCCTGGAGCGCAACAGAGGGCTCTTGAAGTCCTGGGCCCAGCGGGACGGATACCGCATTGATCCCGAATCCGACGCGCGCGCCTTTGCCGACTACCTGGTCCTGATCACCCAATGGCGGCGTCTGCCGTACCTCGATCCCGGGTTGCCCATCGAGTTCCTGCCCGAGAATTGGAATGCGCTGGAGGCCGAGCGCCTTTTTCAGGAACTCCACGCGTTATTGTCGCCGCGTGCCCAGCGACATGCCGACCGCGCCATCGATCAGAACATGGTGGCCCGCTGACGGAACCTCCCGGTCCACAAAAAAGCCGTGCCGTGTAGCCAAGGTCCCCTCCATGGGGATGGCTGCACGGCACGGCTTCGTTGTTTACTTCTTGGGGCCCGGGACGGGCCCGACCGGGCGCTAGCCGCGATCCTGGATCACGGCCACGCCTTGGATCTCGATGAGCGCTTCCTTCTGCCACAGGCGGCTGACTCCGATGCCGGCGAGCGCCGGATACTTGTTTCCGGCCATCTCACGCCAAAGCCGGCCGATCTCGCGGCCGTTGGCCATGTAGTCATCCACGTCCGTGAGGTAAATGGTCACGGAAACCAGGTCGTCGGGCTGCCCGCCGGCCTCGGCAAGTGTCGCGAGGACATTTGAGAATGCCTGCTTGAACTGATCGACGATGTTGCCTGGGACGATCTTCATGTCCTTGTCCAGGGCAGTCTGTCCGCCCAGGTACACGGTGCTTCCGGCGAGCACGCCGTGGGCAAATCCGGAGGGCTTGCCCAGTGAATCCGGATTGATCGTGAGGTTCTGGAAGAGGGTGGTCTCGGTCATGGTGCTCTCCTATGGGTTCCCGTGGCGATTGGAGCCGTTCCGCTCTGGCGCCGAACTAGTGATGCGTGTTACATTGAGGATACGTGACGGCAGTCAAAAAGTCGACACACGCAAATTTGATGGATGGCAAGGGGCCCAGGAATGAAACTCGCAACGATTCGACACGACGGACGCATCACCGCTGCCCTGGTGGCGGACGGCGGCTACCGGCCGCTGCCAGCACGCAATCTCAGCGAGCTATTGGCCATGCCCGAGTGGAAGGGAATTGTCCGCGATGCCGCTTCCATGCTTGGCGGGTCCGATGTCATTCCGGCGTCGGACGCCACGCTGCTCAACCCGGTGCCGGCCCCGGCCAAGGTCATCTGCTGCGGACTGAACTACTCCGAGCACATCCGTGAAATGGGCCGCGAGCTTCCCGAGTACCCCACGCTCTTCGCCAAGTTCGCCGACACCCTCACCGACCCCGATGCACAGATCGTCGCCGACGGGTCGGTGGACCTTGATTGGGAGGCCGAACTGGCCGTCGTCGTCGGCTCCACCCTGAAGGACGCTTCTCAGGACGAGGCCGCCGCGGCCATTGCCGGCTACACCGTGGCCAATGACGTCTCCATGCGTGACTGGCAGCGCCGCACCCTGCAGTGGTTCCAGGGAAAGGCCTTTGACGCCACCACCCCGTTGGGCCCGGTGCTGGTCACCGCCGACGAGATCGATCCGGAAGCCGGGCTCGACGTCGTCTGCACCATCAACGGCGAGGAAGTCCAGCGCGGAAACACCAAGACGCTGGTCTTCTCCGCCCCCAGGCTCCTGGCATACATCTCCACATTCACCGTCCTTCGCCCCGGCGACGTCGTCCTCACCGGCACCCCCGGCGGGGTCGGCATGGGCATGGTCCCACCGCGCTTCCTGAAGGACGGCGACGAACTCGTCACCGAAATCCCCGGCATCGGCGCGTTGAAAAACGTCATCAAGATCCGCGTCGGCGCAGCACTCTAGAATCCGCACACCCACCAAGCCCAGCATCCAGGAAAGCCAAGGAGAACAACTCATGAGCAACACCGCCCCCACGATCTACCGCACCGAGGGTGACAACTCGGTCTACGCCGGCAGCGACGGAGTCGTCGTCCCGGTGGTCACCCGCAAGGGCGAGGAAGACACCAACACCGCACAATCCGGCGACTGCATCCGGGTTTCCGGGGTCAGCATCCAGCACACCCCGGCCACCAAGATCTGGTTCGGCCAGGTCTCCAACACCCCCGGCTACCGCTCGCTGCCGCACCACCACGGCGAAGCCGAGACCGGCGGCTATGTCTTGCGCGGCCACGGCCGGATCTACTTCGGCGAGAACTACGAACAGTTCCTGGACATGACCGCCGGCGACTGGGTCTTCGTCCCGCCGTTCATGCCGCACGTCGAGGCCAACATGTCGATCACCGAGGACCTCGTCTGGCTCACCGCGCGCACCCCGGAGAACATCGTGGTGAACCTCGAGGACGTCGCCGACGAAACCCTGGAAGGATACCGACGGGCATGAGCTCACAGATCTTCCTGGACGCCATCGAAATGACGTCCTGCGAGGCCGAGGTCTTCGACCAGGCCTACACCGCCATCCCCCAGTACGTTCCGTGGCCCAAGGCCTACGGCGGAGACATGGTGGCCCAGGGTGCCTCGGCCATGATGCGCTCGGTGGGCGAAGACCGGGAACTGCACTCCATGCACTCCTACTTCCTGCGCCCCGTGGACATGCATGTGCCGGTCCGCTACGAGGTCGAGCTGATGCGCGACGGCCGCGGCTACTCCACCCGCCAGGTGCGCGGCTTCCAGAACGGCAAGGCCGTCTACACCGCCCTCGGCTCGTTCCACGTCCCCGAGTCCGGCCCCGAACAGTCCTCCGCGGCCCCGGCAGAGTACCTGGACCTTGATCCCGAGACCCTGGCCAGCGCCGCCAGCGTGCTCGCCGAGGCCGAGGGCCCCGCCGCCGACTACTGGTCCGCCGGCCGCTCCTTCGACATGCGCCACGTGCCCGGCGCCCTCTACCTCGAGGTTCAAGGCGCTCCCGCCGCCCACCAGGCGGTCTGGGTCAAGGCGTTCACCGAACTTCCCGATGACGGCATCACCCAGCGTGCGGCCCTGGCCTACGTCTGCGACTACACCATCCTGGAGCCGCTGCTGCGGACGCAGAACCTGTCCTGGAGCACCGAGGGACTGGTGACGGCCAGCCTTGACCATTCCATGTGGTTCCACCGTTCCGGGCGCGTGGACGACTGGGTCCTCTACGTCCAGGAAGCCGTCTCCAGCCAAAACAACCGCGGCCTGGCGCTGGGCCGCTTCTACACCCGTGACGGCCAGCTGCTGGCCACCGTCGCCCAGGAGGGCATGATCCGCGGACCCCGCGGATAACGCACCACAGGCACCACCGCACCCTTGAAAATCGATTCCTGAAGAGAAACGGCAAGTTCATGGAGCTATCGCTTTCATCCCACGAAGACACGTTCACGCGCGACCATCTGCCGCCGCGTGACTTGTGGCCCACCCTGGAATTCACGCTGCCCGAGCTGCAGTACCCCGATCGGCTCAACGCCGCCACCGTGCTGATCGACGACGCCGTCGCGGCCTTCGGGGCCGACCGCCCCGCGCTGCTGGCACCGGACGGCTCGAGGCAAAGCTACGGGGAGCTGCTCACCCGGGCCAATCAGGTCGCCCAGGTCCTCACCGAAGACTTCGGAATCGTCCCGGGCAACAGGGTCATGCTGCGGGCGCCGAACAACGCCTGGCTCGTGGCCTGCTGGCTCGGCGTGCTCAAGACCGGCGCCGTGGTCGTCACCACCATGCCGGCGCTGCGCGCGCCGGAGATCGCCAAGCTCGCGGAGCTGACCAAGCCCTCGCTGATGCTCTGCGACCACCGCTTCCTGGACGACGCCCGCACGGCCGCCGGCACCGCCTACCCGGTCGTGGCCGTCGGCTCCGGTGAACCCGCGGACCTGGTGGCACGCGCCGCCGCAAAATCCGGGGAATTCACCAACGTGGAAACCGCGGCCGACGACGTGGCGCTGCTGGGCCCGACCTCCGGGACCACCGGCGTCCCGAAGATCACCATGCACTTCCACCGGGACATCCTGGCCAACGCGGACACCTTCGCCCGGCACATCCTGGCACCGACGCCCGAGGACGTCTTCGCCGGTTCCCCTCCCCTGGCATTCACCTTCGGCCTGGGCGGCCTGGTGGTGTTCCCGCTGCGCTTCGGCGCCAGCACCCTGCTCACCGAACGAACCACCCCGGTGGAACTGGCCCAGTACTCCCACGACGCGGGCGCCACGATCCTCTTCACCGCACCCACCGCCTACCGCGCCATCCTCAAGGAGGGCAAGGCGGACCTGCTTCGCCCGCTGCGCCTGGCCATCTCCGCCGGCGAACACCTTCCGGCGGCCACCTGGGAAGCAGTCAAGGACGCCACCGGGCTGGAGCTGATCGACGGGATCGGGTCCACCGAGCTGCTGCATGTCTTCATCTCCGCCGCCGGCAAGGACATCCGCCCGGGCGCCACCGGAACCGCGGTCCCCGGCTACCGCGCCACCATCCTCGATGCCGAAGGCAACGAACTCGGCCCCGACGAGGTGGGACGCCTGGCGGTCATCGGTCCCACGGGCTGCAGGTACCTCGACGACGAGCGCCAGCACGCCTACGTGTCCAACGGCTGGAACGTCACCGGGGACACCTTCGTGCGCGACGCCGAGGGCTACTTCACCTACCAGGCCCGCAGCGACAACATGATCATCTCCTCCGGCTACAACATCGGCGGCCCCGAAGTCGAGGAGGCGATCATCCAGCACCCCGACGTGATGGAGACCGCGGTCGTGGCACGGCCGGACGAGCAGCGCGGCTCGGTGGTCTGCGCCTTCGTGGTCCTCGTCGACGGCGTCGAGGGCTCGGAGGCGAAGGCCAGGGAAATCCAGGACTTCGTCAAGTCGGTCATCTCGCCCTACAAGTACCCGCGGGACATCCGCTTTGTCGATGACCTTCCCCGGAACCCCAGCGGCAAGCTCCAGCACTTCAAGCTGCGCGAAGCCCTTTCCGATTCCCACGCTTCCTAGCTTTTCCCTCCCCCCAGCCACTTGAGCAGCACCGCTCGGCCGTCAACCGGCCGCACCGTGTCATTGAAAGGATCCATCATGAAAATCGCAGTTGTTGGCGGCGGCCCAGGCGGCCTGTACTTCGCGGCCCTGATGAAGCAGCTCGACCCGGCCCACGAGGTCACCATCTGGGAACGCAACGCGGCCTCGGACACCTTTGGCTTCGGCGTGGTCTTTTCGGATGAGACCCTCGGCGGGATCGGCAAGGCCGACACCGTCATTGCCGACTACATGTCCCGGCGCTTCGCCCGCTGGAGTGACATCGACATCCACTTCCGCGGCGAAATGCACACCGTGGGCGGCCAGGGCTTTGCCGCCATGAGCCGCAAGGAGCTGCTCCAGCTGCTGCAGCGCCGCTGCATCGAACTCGGCGTCGACGTGCGTTTCTCCACCATTGCCCCGGATGTCGAGGAACTCTCCGCGAACTACGACTTGGTGCTGGCGGCGGACGGGCTGAACTCGGCGATCCGCACCCGCTTCGCCGATTCCTTCAAGCCCTCCCTGGATGCGCGCACCTCCAAGTACATGTGGCTGGGCACCGACCAGGTCTTCGAGGCCTTCAAGTTCTTCGTCAAGGAGACCGACGCCGGCACCATGCAGATCCACGGCTACCCGTATTCGGACGAGGGCTCGACCTTCATCGTGGAGATGCACGAGGACGTCTGGCGCGCCGCCGGCTTCGACGAGACCGAAAACGAGGTCTTCGCCCCCGGGGTGAGCGATGAAAAGGCGGTGGCCAAGGTCAAGGAGATCTTTGCCGAGGAGCTGGCCGGCTACGAGGTGCTGACCAACAATTCGAAGTGGATCAACTTCACCACGGTGCGCAACGAAAACTGGCGCCACGAGAACATCGTGCTGCTGGGCGATGCCGCGCACACCGCCCACTTCTCCATCGGCTCGGGCACCAAGCTCGCCATGGAGGACTCCCTGGCGCTGGCAGCCTGCCTGCACGAACATCCCTCCGTCGAGGCGGCGCTGGAAGCCTATGAGACCGAGCGCCGCCCGGTGGTCGCCTCCACCCAGCGCGCCGCGCAGGCCTCGCTGGAGTGGTTCGAGAACATCGGGCAGTACAAGGACCAGGACCCGGTGCAGTTCTGCTTCAACCTGCTCACCCGCTCCCGCCGCATTACCTACGACAACCTGAAGCTGCGCGACACCGGCTTCGCGCAGACGGTCGACGAGGACTTCGCCCGCCTGGCCGGTTCCAAGGACGTGGCCCCGGCCATGTTCCAGCCCTACAAGATCGGCGAGCTGGAACTGGTGAACCGCGTCGTGGTGTCCCCCATGGACATGTACTCGGCGACCGACGGCGTGCCCGGCGAATTCCACCTGGTGCACCTGGGTTCCAAGGCCATGGGCGGGGCCGGGCTGGTCATGACCGAGATGGTCTGCGTCTCGGACATCGGCCGGATCACCCCCGGCTGCACCGGCCTGTACAACGACGAGCAGGCCACGGCTTGGAAGCGCATCACCGACTACGTGCACGGCAACTCGAACGCCAAGATCGGCGCGCAGATCGGGCACTCCGGCCGCAAGGGCTCCACCAAGCTCATGTGGGAGGGAATCGACGAGCCCCTGGAAACCGGCAACTGGGAGGTGCTGGCCCCCAGCGCCATCCCTTACGGCGAAGGCTGCCACGTCCCGGTGGAAATGGACCGCAAGCACATGGATGAGGTCCGCGGGCAATTCGTGGACGCCGCCCGGCGCGCGGATGAGGCGGGCTTCGACCTGCTGGAGCTGCACGCCGCACACGGCTACCTGCTCTCCTCTTTCCTGTCCCCGTTGTCGAACACGCGCACCGACGAGTACGGCGGATCGCTTCAGAACCGCCTGCGCTACCCGCTCGAGGTGCTCGATGCGGTGCGCGCGGTGTGGCCCGCGCACAAGCCGATCGGCGTGCGCATCTCCGCCACCGACTGGACCGAGGGCGGGAACACCGAGGACGATGCCCTGGCAATCGCCTCCGCGTTCATCGAGCACGGGGTCAAGTCGATCGACGTGTCCTCCGGGCAGATCGTGCGCAACGAGCGCCCGGCGTTCGGGCGCAGCTACCAGACCCCGTTCGCCGACAAGATCCGCAACCAGGTCGCCGCGGCGGCCGGCGTCGCGGTCATCGCGGTCGGCGCGATCTCCTCCTACGACGACGTCAACTCGATCCTGCTGGCGGGACGCGCGGACCTGGTGGCACTGGGCCGCACGCACCTCTACAACCCGGCCTGGACCCTGCAGGCCGCAGCCGAGCAGGAGTACGTGGGAGACGGCGCCACCTGGCCGTTGCCGTTCAAGGCCGGTCGCCGCAAGCCGCCCAGCGCCCGCACGGACGCGGTCCGCCCGCGCCTGTCGCTGCTGAAGGAGGAGCAGATCGACGACCAGGTCCACCTGCGTTGGACCCCGGCCACCAACAAGTCAACGCAGAACCTGGTGCCCAGCGCCTAGCTTCTGATGCAGGGTGGGAGTGGTTCGATTCGCGACAAGGGGGTCGGGCCGCTCCTTCTCTGCGTTGTGCCCCCGGGGGCATCAGGAGTTTTCGTCAGTGCACCGCGGGATCATGTGTGCAGCTTGGGGCCGGGCGCTACCGCTGTGCCGAGCGCGCGTTCCTCCGCCGGCGGTCAAGGAGCTGGCCAAGGAACAGCCCAATCAGCATCCCGAACAAGCCTAAACCGAGCCCCTCCGATTCCGGGCCGGTGATACCGCCATCGTTCGCCATGGCCAAGAAGATGAACCATGCCACGACCGGTGCAACCGCCAGGACGGTTCCCCACAGACGGTTGGCGAACGCTGAAGCCAGGCCGAAAGCCAATCCGGCCAAGAGACCGATCCAGAGGGGCATGCCAGTCTTCCTTTACTTCGTGGATGCCGGGCCCACCATGAGGCCCGGGAGCAACATTCCTTGCACCGAGGCTACCCCGGCGCGTCATTTACACTGGCTCGTCTGCGTTTCAGCAGGCACGGCGTGTTGCCCAGACCATGCTCTCCTGCGACGGCGTTGGGTACCGCCGGCTCGTTGATGGTCGCGGGGCCGTGCGAACGCAAGAAGTCCCGATGGGGAAACCTTATCCCCCACCGGGACTTCGCATGTGCCGGCCAAGGGCCCGGGGTCAGTGCCCCTTGAAGGCCTCCGCGAGCCACCAGGAGCCCGAGTCGGAAGCGATCTTCGCATCGATGACCAGCGGCCGGCTCGGGTTCGAATCCAGCCATGCTTGCACCGCGTCCAGGTCCGCGAGCGTGCGCACGGTGATGCCGTCGGCCCCGAAGCCGCGGCCGATCGCGGCGAAGTCGGTGTCCGGGAACTGCACCGAACTCATGTCCGCCTCCGGGTCGTCGCTCCCGAAGTGGTGCACCTCCGCCGAGTACGCGGCGTCGTTGTAGACGATGCACACCAGCGGCAGGCCGAGGCGCACGGCGGTGTCCAGTTCGGCGATGGCCATGTGGAAGCCGCCGTCCCCGGTGCCCAGCACCGGCATCCGCCCCGGTTGGGCCAGCGCCGCGCCGATGGCGGTGTACAGGCCCAGCCCGATGGACTGGAAGGCCTGGGTGAAGCAGAACCCGAACTCGTCGGGCACCGAGAGGAACTGGCTCGGGTAGCCCATGAAGTTCCCCGAATCGACGCTGACGATGCGCTCTTGTGGCAGCAGCCCGTCCAGGGCCTTGGTCACTGTGCGCGGGTCAATGCGTTGGCCGTCGGAGAGATCCTCGAAGTCGACCTGGTTCCAGTGGATCGAGGAGTCGATGCGCGCGGCCACCGCCGCGCTGCGGTAGCCGGTGCGCTTTTCAAAGCCGCGGCGCTGCAGCTCCTGAAGAGTGTCAAGCGCGCATTGGGCGCTGTCGCCCACCACGCCTAGGTCGATGGGACGGTTGGCGCCAAGCGCCTGGTCCTCCAGGTCGACCTGTACCACCGTGGTGGCGGCGCCGATCAAGTGTCCGTGGCGCATGGTCCACATGTTCAGGGCGCACCCGAAGGAGACAATCAGGTCGGCGCCCGTGATCAGCTCGGCGGCCAAGGGCGAGGAGAAGCCGCCGGAGATCCCCAAGTTGAAATCGTCCTCGTTGAACAGCCCCTTGGCCACCGCGGAGGTCGCGACCAGGGCCCCGGTGTGGCGGGCCAGCGCCAGGATCTCGTCCCGGGCGCCGCGTCCGCCGCGCCCGGCAACGAACACCGGGCGTTCGGCCTTCTCGATGAGTTCGGCCAGGGCCGCGACCGAGGCCCGGGCGGGCCGGATCGGCTGGGCAGGGGAAAAGCCGACCGTTTCGGCCGCCTGTTCGTCGGTGACTTCCTGCGCCTGGACGTTCAGTGGCAGGTTCAGCACCACGGTGCGCCGATCGTTGACCGCCCGCTTGTAGGCGCGCACGGTGTCGGCCACGGCGCTGGCGGCGCTGTGGACGCGCTCGGGGATCGCGTAGACCGAGGCTGCAAAGCCGTCCTGGTCCATCGCGAAGTTCGAGTACACGGCGCTCGGAGCAGCCTCGGCCGCCAGCACGATCATCGGGGTGCGCGACTTCGCCGCCTCGCCGATCCCGGTCGCGGCGTTGGTGAGCCCGCAGCCCTGGTGCACCGAGAGCAGGGCCACCTGGCCGCTGGCGCGGGCGAAGGCGTCGGCCATGGTGGCCGCCCCGCCCTCGTGCCGCGCGGGGGTGTACGGAACCCCGTGTTCGATCAAGGTGTTGGTGATGGTGAAGTTCCCGGAGCCGACCACGCCGAAGCAATGGCCAACGCCGAGCTCGGCCAGGGTCTTGCCCACCAGTTGTGCGACGTTCATGCCCGGTTCCCTCCCGCAATCGCCAGGACGCGGGTCGGGGCGCCGGTTCCCCCGACGATCGGCAGCGGTGCCACCACGATCATGGCCCCGTGCGCGGGTAGCTTGCCCAGGTTCTTCAGCGAGGTGATCCCATACTTGTCGGCACCCAGCAGGAAGTGGTGCATGGGGAACGGGGGTTCCAGCACGGCGGCGTTGCCGGCATCGATGCCGACCGTCTCGACCCCGACACCCGAGATGTCCAGTTCCTCGGCAATCCACCGGGCGCATGCTGCCGTGAATCCCGGGGTATGCGATCCGTTCTCGTCCTGGTTCAGGAACGCCCGTTGGTCATGGTCGTAACGGTCCCATCCGGTGCGGAAGAGCAGCCACGCGTTGGCCGGGAACGAGCCATGCTCTTGTTGCCACGCGACAAGGTGTGCCACGTCTATCAGGAAGTCCGGGTCTGCAGCCGCCTCGGCGCTGAAGTCCAGGACCACCGCAGGGCCGACCAGGCGGGAGGGATCCAGCCTGGAAACGTCCTTGCCCTCGCGCCCCGAGACCCAGTGGATGGGGGCGTCGATGTGCGTGCCGATGTGCTCGCCGGTGTGGATGTTGTGGTGCTTCCACAAAGGTCCGCTCGCGTCATAGGCGGAGACCTCGTCCAGGCTGAAGTCGATGAGATTGGAAAACGGTTCCGGCAGGACGAGCGTCGGCGTCTCGGCCGAGAGCGGCGCGGTCAGGTCGAAGACCTCCACCGACCCCGCGGCAAGCGAGGAAAGCATGGTTTGTATGGGACTCATGATGGGCTCCGGGTCGGTTGGCGGTGAAGGGAGTTCCGGTCAGGCTATCAGCGAACCAATCCTGCCGATAAAGCCTGCTCAGATACTGGATTGTTGTTTCACGGCGGCAAGGATCGCCTCGGGCCAGGGCGCGGATTCCTCGGAGCCTTCGGGCACGCAGACCGTGACGAAGCGGCCTTCGGCAGCGAGCACCGTTTCACGTCCCTCGTGCGGATGCCCCCAGACCTTGAAGGCAAAGGCCATAGAGGCGGTGCCGACATGTTCGATGGCGATTGCGGTGCTCACCGCCTGCCCGAAGTAGAGTTTGGCGCGGTAATCGATTTCATGGCGCACCCGGGGCGCAATGCCGAAATACGACGTGGCCCCGAGCTCGCGAAAGAGCTTGGCTTCGGCGGCTTCGACAAAGCGCATGATCGCGGAGTTGTGTTGGTGCCCGGCCGCATCGGTGTCGACCCATTCGATGGTGCGCTCCACCGTGGTTCCCCGCATTGCTTCGGCAAGGAATCCCTCCGTCAGCAGGGCAATGGCGGTTGATTCGTCGGTTCGCTGGCAGTCGACTTCCTTGACCATCGTTAAACATTCTCCATTTAGCTATTGTTACGCACGTCACCTTAACGACATAATACAAGCATTCGTTGATCCACCACCAGCACCACTCGACCCCTTATTCACGAGGAGCCCCAAGCATGGCGGCAACACAAGCCAGCACCGACTGGAACATCCCCAAACGCACCACTTCCGTGGTCCTCTTTGCCTGCTGGCTGGCCATCCTGGCCGAGGGCTACGACGTCGGCGTCCTTGGTGCCGTCCTGCCGGCGTTGGCCGAATACCAGGAATGGTCGCTGACCCCGTTGCAGCTTGGCGGGCTCGGCGCCTATGCCCTGGTCGGCATGCTTTTCGGCGCACTGTTCATTGGAACCCTCAGCGACATCATCGGCCGGCGCAAGATGCTCTTGCTCTCGATGGCGATCTTCACCGTCACCCAGGCCGGTGCCGCCCTGGCTCCGACCCCGGAAATGTTCGGGTTCTTCCGCTTCCTTGGAGGTCTGGGCATGGGCGGCATCATCCCCGTCGCCGCCGCACTGACCATTGAATACTCGGCACCCAAGAAGCGCTCACTGAACTACGGGATCATGTACTCCGGCTATTCCTTGGGCATCGTTGCCGCGGCCATGGTGGCCATGGCCTTGCTGCCGACACTCGGCTGGCGTTGGGTGATCGCCGTAGGCACGCTTCCGGTCCTCATCCTTCCCGTGGTCGCCTGGCTCGTTCCCGAATCCCTTGAATACCTGGTGGCCAAGGGCCGGATCCCCGAGGCCAAGGCCCTGGCCGCAAAGTTGAACGTGCGCGACTACCGTCCGGTGGCCCCGGCCAACCCGGGCAGGCGGATCCCGTGGCGCGAGGTCATGGGTGCCATGTTCTCCGGGAAGTACCTGCGCTCCACCGTGTTCTTCTGGATCTCGCTCTTCTGCGGGATGGTGCTGGTCTATGGCCTGAACACCTGGTTGCCGCAGATCATGCGCAAGGCCGGCTACGACCTGGGTTCCTCGCTGGCGTTCCTGCTCGTGTTCTCCCTGGCTTCCGCCATCGGTGGCCTGGTCCTTGGCTTCCTCGCCGACAAGTACGGTCAGAAGACCATCCTGGTGCTCTTCTACCTCCTCGGCGCCGGCGGCATCCTGTTGCTGATGTTCCCGAACACCATGTTCGTCAACCTCTGCTTTGTGGCGTTTGCCGGCATCGGCTCGATCTCCACTTCGCTGGTTCTCACCGGCTACATTGCCGACTACTACCCGCCCGCACAGCGCGGCACCGCCACCGGGTGGGCCCTGTCGTTCGCCCGCATCGGCGCGATCTCGGGTCCGATCATCGGCGGCTGGATCGCCTCGACCGGACTGAGCTTTGAATTCAACTTCGTCTTCTTCGCCATCGTCGGGGTCATCGCCGCCGTGGCGGTGTCGCTGATTCCCAAGCGGATTGTCGAAACCCCTGCGGTCGTCGCGGACGCCGAGCGCGAGGCAGCGCTCGAGTAGACCGACGCACCTGCTTCGCAGAACCGGGCGGGGTTTCCGCGGACGGAACGGAACACCTATGTTCCTTCTGCTCGCGGGAGCCCCGCCCTATTGTTGTCGGCGTTTCCGGTACCCGGCGGCGATTCCCTACCGCCCCGAGATCCGATCGGCGAAGACTGCCAACGGCGAGGTGGTGGCCCTACCTGCTGCCTCTTGCCTGTCGGCACGGTGGTACATCGCGTACATTGCCTGGACCCCGAGCCAGCGCACGGGTTCGGGTTCCCAGCGGCGCGCCTTGCGGTTGACCCACGGCATGGAGGTGGCCTTGGTGTCGCGGCCCAGCACCAGGTCTGTGAGGGTCCGGCCGGCCAGGTTCGTCGCGGTCACTCCGGTGCCCACGTATCCCCCGGCGAAGCCGAGCCCCGTGGCGGGATCGTAGTTGACGCACGCCTTCCAGTCGCGGGGAACACCCAGCACCCCGGACCAGGCATGGTCGATCCGCGCGGTGGAAGCGGCGGGGAACATCGAGTGCAGGATGCCGGTCAGCGTCTTGATGGTCCCCGGCTGCGTGGCCCCGTCCATGTCGGTGCGCGATGCAAACCGGTATGGCACCCCGCGGCCGCCGATGGCAATGCGGCCGTCGTCGGTCCGCTGCAGGTAGACGTAGGCGTGGGCCAGGTCCTCGAGGGTTTCGCACCCGTCCCAGCCGATCGCGGCCCAGGTTGCCGCGGCAAGCGGCTCGGTGATGATCATGGAGGAGTTCATCGGCAGCCAGTCGCGGTGCGCCTGCGGAAGGTTTGCGGTGAAACCCTCGGTGGCCCGCAGGACGTGCGCGGCGCGCACGGTGCCGCGTTCGGTCACCGCGTGTGCCGGCGCGCCCTGGCCGCCGGCCCGGATCTCGGTGACCAGCGTGTTTTCATGGATCGTCACGCCGAGCCGCTCCACCGCCCGTGCCAGTCCGCGGACCAACCGGGCCGGGTGGATCCGCGCGCAATGCGGGATGAACATTGATCCCAGGGCACCGGCAACGTTGATCCGATCCCGCGTTTCGGCCCCCGACAGCCTCACGGCCTCGTCCTCCGGCCACTTCGCTTGCTGGTTCGCAAGAGACCCCAGCCGGGCAAGCTGGGCGGCATTCCGTGCAACCAGCAGCTCCCCGCCCTTGACGATGTGCGCGTCGATGCCCTCGGCGGCGGCAACGTCGATGACCTCGTCGATGGTCTCGTTGAGCATGCGCTGGAAGTCCCCCACCGCCGCCCGGCCGTGGGATTTCACGTACCCGTCGCGGCCTCCGGTGATGGTGTTGGCCAGCCACCCGCCGTTGCGCCCGGAGGCCCCGAAGCCGGCAAAGCGCGCCTCCAGCACCGCGATGCGCAGCGACGGGTCGGCCTTGGCCAGGTAGTAGGCGGTCCACAGCCCGGTGTAGCCGGCACCCACGATCGCGACGTCGACGTCCAGGTCCCCGGCGAGCGCCGGGCGGGGAGCCGGAAGCCCCGCCTCGGCATGCCAAAACGACACGTTTCCGTTGACGGTCATCCGGTCTCCTGGTTCCTTTCGGCGGCGGGGATGTGCGCCTGCTAGCTCAGTTCGAGCACCGGGACGTCGGCCTCGAAGCCGAAGACCGCGGCATAGAACCCGAGCGAGGTCTCCAGCGCGTTGACGATGGTCTCGGCGCGGCGGAAGCCGTGCTGCTCGCCCTCATAGAGCACGTAGGCGTGCGGGATCCCGTTGGCGGCCAGCGCGTCGGCGACCACCTGGGACTGGGCCGGAGGCACCACCTTGTCCTGGTCGCCCTGAAGCAGCAGCACCGGGCAACGAATCGCATCCACGTGGTTGATGGGCGCGCGTTGGGCGTAGAGCTCGGCGGCCTCGGGGTAGGGTCCGACCAGCGAGTCCATGTAGCGGGACTCGAAGTCGTGGGTGTCGCGCACCAGGCCCACCAGGTCCGAGACCCCGTAGCGGGAGATGCCGGCGGAAAAGGTCTTGGTGGTGGTCAGCGCGGACAGCACGGTCCAGCCACCGGCGGACCCGCCCTCGATGGCCAGGCGCTTCGGGTCGGCCATGCCCGCGGCAACCAGGCCCTCGAGCACCGCGACGGTGTCCTGCACATCGACCACTCCCCATTGCCCGTTGAGGCGCTGGCGGTAGGCGCGGCCGAATCCGGTGGAGCCGCCGTAGTTCACGTCGACCACCCCGATCCCGCGGGAGGTGTAGTAGGCGATGGACAGGGAGAGCTGGGCAAAGGCCTGGGCGGTCGGCCCGCCGTGGACGAAGGCGACATAGGGCGGCAGCTCGCCTTCGGGGCCGGAAAGGTTTCCCAGCTTCGGCTCGTACACGTGGGCGTAGACGCGCGAGCCCTCGGCCGTGGTGAATTCCATGGCCTCGGCGCCGGGCAGTGCCTCGGGGTCCGGCAGTTCCTTCAGGGCCAGGGAGATGTTCCGGAACTTGAGGGTGTCCAGGTCGATGAGCCGCAGCCCGTCGCCCTCCACCAGCGAGGTGGCGGTGGCCAGCAACAGGTTCCCGGCCAGGGCCGAAGGAGAGATGCGGGTGAAGGGCAGCACCAGCTGCTGCAGCTTGCCGCTGGGGACATCCAGGCGGGCCAGCGAGGTGCCGTGGGTTCCGTGCGTGACCAGCAGCGTGTCCGCGTCCATGACCTGGTACCAGGTCTGTCCCACGGCCCACAGGGGTCCGGCGAATTCCTCGGCGAGCTCGCACAGCGGCCGTTGGGCACCGGTGGCCAGGTCGTGCAGGTAGGGGTTCCACCAGCCGCTGCGGTCCGAGACGAAGACCAGCGCATCGTCGGTGAGCCATTCGGGTTGCAGCACCGATTCGGTGGTGGACCCGGCCAGCACGGTGTCGTTGGCCGCGGCCATCGAGACAAGGTCGGCCACGTGCAGCTCGGTGCCGTCCCAGGGCATTTGCGGGTGTTCCCAGGAGATCCAGCTGATCCGGGTTCCTGCGGGGTTCAGCCGCGGCGCCGCCACGAAGCGCGAGGAGGCAGTGACCTCCCCCAGTGCGCCGGGGTTCTCCGCCGCCGAGCCGTCCAGCGGGATGGAGGCGATGTAGCGGCGCAGTTCGGTGCGGTGGTCCTCGCAAATGGCAAGCACCACCCCCGGGACGGGGCCGGGGATGATCTCGGCGAAGCGCAGTTGCGGGTCCCCGTCCGTCCCGGCACTGGCGGGGGTCAACGGCACCGGTGTTCCGCCGTGGGAGTCCACGGCGTAGAGGCGCTGGTCGGCGAAGTTCGCGAACACCAGCAGGTGCCCCTGGCCGGACTCGATGGCGGCCCAGGACGTTCCGCCGTACTCGTTGACGCGGCTGCGGACGTTGAAGGGGGCGGCGAGAAGTTCACGCGTCACCCCGCCGGAATCGAGGTTCCGGGCCAGCACCGTCAGCCGTCCCCCCTCGGCCGGGCGGCCCTCGATCCACCAGAGCTCGTCCCCGGCAAAGGTCCCGCCGCCCACCGGGGTGGTGCCGGCGGCGACCCGCTCGGCGGTGATGGGCGAGGGCCA
The DNA here is from genome assembly GCF_045798555.1 of Paeniglutamicibacter sp. MACA_103. Taxonomy (NCBI): domain Bacteria; kingdom Bacillati; phylum Actinomycetota; class Actinomycetes; order Micrococcales; family Micrococcaceae; genus Paeniglutamicibacter; species Paeniglutamicibacter sp. MACA_103. The sequence continues at coordinate 20,556 of NZ_JBIXLN010000020.1, forward strand.
GGAACCATAGGGCAAATGCGTATCCATGATGCGATCCTAGCCGCCTCGGACTTCGGGATGAACCTTCGCCGCTTGCGGAACGCGGCCGGCCGGGAAGAGCAGGCCCGGGCGGGGAATGCCAATACGGCGCACCGGTCGGTTCCTTAAGAAAGTGTTAGGACTGCGCAAATGAGCATGGATGTGCGGGCGATCACCTATACCTTTGTCTGTGACAAGACTCTCGCACGGGACTTGGCCCACATGGATCCGCAACGTTGCGCCCATCCACCGGGCCCGTCCCCTGCGCCACCGGCGGACAGCTTCCGCCGCAGGGTGTCCCACGGGTTGTTTGCCGGCCCGGAGGATGCGCAGGATCGTGCCGGATGTGCCGCCCCGAGGGCAGCATCCCGGGCACAGACGGCAACCACAAGGGTTAGGAAACACAGGCAGATGCCAACAAAAGACAACGTCCCGCCGGTCAGGCCTTTGCATGCCGACCGCATCGACGACGACGGCGGCAAGCCCGCCAAATGGAAGATCGTCGGCCCCGGCCTGGTCGTCGCGGCCACCGGCGTCGGCGCCGCCGACATGGTCGCCACCCTGGTCGCAGGCTCCCGCTACGGCTACGGCCTGCTCTGGGCAGTGATCGTCGGCGTCATCCTGAAGATCATCCTGGTCGAAGGAGCCGGACGCTTCACCCTGGCCACCGGAAAGACCATCTTCGAGGGCTGGAAGTCGCTGGGCAAGTGGACCACCTGGTACTTCGGCCCGTACATCATCATCTGGGGCTTCGTCTACGGCGCCACGGCCATGTCCTCGGCCGCCCTGCCGCTGGCGGCATTGTTCCCGGCGGTGGACCTGAAGATTTGGGCGGTCCTGATGGGCCTGGCCGGCTTCGTCATGATCTGGTTTGGCCGCTACGCCATCTTCGAGAAGATCACCGCGGTGCTGGTGGGCATCATGTTCGTCAGCGTCGTCGGTCTGGCGATCATCGCCGTGCCGAACATCCCCGAGATGTTCAAGGGCCTGATCCCCATGATTCCCTCCGGCGGACTGGTCTACACCCTGGCGCTGGCCGGCGGCGTGGGCGGCACCATCACCCTGGCGGCCTACGGCTACTGGCTGCGTGAAAAGGGCTGGTACACGCCCAAGTGGATGAAGGTCATGCGGATCGACAACTCCATGGCGTACGTGATCACCGGCATCTTCGTGATCGCCATGCTCATCGTCGGCGCCGAGGTAGTGCGCGCCGCCGGCGTTTCGCTCAGTGCGGGCGACGCGGGCCTGCTGGACTTGACCGAGGTGCTGAACGAGAAGTACGGCAACGTGGTGGGCACCGGATTCCTCATCGGCTTCTGGGCCGCCTCCTTCTCCTCGATCATCGGCGTGTGGAACGGCGTCTCGCTGATGTTCGCCGACTTCTGGGGCAACATCCGCGGCAAGGAATCCGGGCACCCGGACACCCGCGTGGGCGGCAAGTACTTCAAGTTCTACGTCCTGTGGCTCACCTTCCCGCCGATGGTCCTGTTCCTGCTCGACCAGCCGATCGGCTTGATCCTGGCCTACGGCGTGCTCGGCTCGCTGTTCATGCCGTTCCTGGCCGTGACGCTGCTGGGCCTGCTCAACGGCAAGCGGATCCCCGAGGTCTGGGCCAACAAGCTGCACACCAACATCCTGCTGGGCCTCACCGCCCTGCTCTTCATTTCCCTCGGCGTCCAGCAGCTCTACAAGGCCCTCTCGCCGGTGTTGGGCGGCTAGGACCGGCTTTTCGGACCACGCACGAATCCCCCACGGGGCCGTATCCGCTTAGGCGGGTGCGGCCCCGTGGTGCGTTCGGCCGCGAATGGACACCGCGCGGGGCCACGGAGCAGACTTGGCCACATGAATCTCTATGCGATATTCCTGCGCGGGGTGAACGTCGGCGGCGTCAAGGTCCTCATGAAGGACCTCGCCGCGCTGCTGCAGGAGGCCGGGTTCACGCAGGTCCGCACGCTGCTGGCCAGCGGCAATGTGGTGGTGGGCAGCGAGGAAACCGCTCCGTCACGCGTCAAGGAAACCGTTGAACAGGCACTGCGGAGCCGCTACGGCAGGGACATCCCGGTGATCGTGCAGGACGGGGAGCAGATCGCGCGAATCGTGGCGGAGTATCCCTTCGAGGCCCCCGATGACGGGATCCAGCGGCACGAATACCTGGTGCTCACGGGCAGCGACGAGGATGCCGCCCACGTCCTGGGCAGTGCCCCGGAACCCGCGGCCTCCGAGCGCGTGGCGCGCCTGGGCCACGCCATCTGTTGGGAGGTGCCGCGCGGCGAAAGCCTCAAGACCCCGCTGGCCAAGCACTTCGCCAAGGTCGCCTCCCGGACGCTGGTAACCACCCGGAACATGAACACCATGAAGAAGATCCACCTGGCCGCGCAGTCGCCGACACCGTAATCCGCCCGCGGTCCGTGTTGTAATGATTCCGTGGCGACAGGCCGCGGCCGAGCTCGAACCAGAGGATGAAAACCGGTGACCATGCCCTTGCTGTTCGACCTGTTGGGGGTCTTCTTCTTCGGCGTCTCCGGATCGTTGTTGGCCGCCCGCCGAGGTTTCGACATCGTCGGTTCGTTGCTCCTGGCCGGCCTGACGGGAATCGGCGGCGGCATCGTGCGCGACGTCGTCCTGGGCGTGTTGCCCACGGCTTTCGTGAACCCGTACTATTTCATTCCGCCGACCCTCGCGGCCCTGCTGGTCTACTTCGTGGCCCCCGGGGTGCAGCGGCTCAAGCGGCCCCTGCTGGTCTTTGACGCCGCGGGCCTGGCCCTGTTCTGCACCGCCGGCACGATCAAGGCGCTGGAGCTCGGGATGAATCCCTTTGCCGCCGCGCTTCTGGGCGTCACCACCGCGGTGGGCGGTGGCCTGCTGCGCGACGTGGTCGCAAACCAGATCCCGTCGATCTTCGACCCGCGCGACATGTATGCCGTTCCGGCCATGCTGGGCGCCGGGCTCACCGCCTCCCTGTGGGTGGCGGGCATTCGAGGATGGGCGTGGGAGCTTGGAGTGGCGGCGGTTGTCTTCTCGCTCCGGCTGCTTTCGCTGAAGCTCCGTTGGCACGTCCCCAAGGCCGTCGGGCCCTGGCACCGCGACGCCGAGCTTCACTAGGAACCGATCGCGCGGGCTAGCTGACCCGCTCGAGTTCGCCGAGCTTCTCGGCCTCGCCCTGGCCGTCCTCGATCTTGCGCGGACCGTTGATCATCACCGCTCCGGCGAGCATCACCACCAGGCAGATCCCCAACATCGCAAACGAGGCGGTCCAGCCGCCGGTGGCGTCCTTGACGATGCCAAAGAGCAGGGGTGCGACGGCCGCCCCCGCATAGCCCAGCCCCTGGCTGAAGCCGGCCAGGACGCCGGATCCGTAGGTGCTGCGCGAGCGCAGGTTCATCATCAGCAGGGCAATGGCAAAGGTGCCCTGGCCCAGGCCGGCAAACACCACCCACAGCGCGGTGTGCGCGGTCGGCGACAGGTACATGCCCAGGTGGCCGGCGATCCAGAACGCGGTGAAGACCAGCACCGCCACGATCGGATGGCGCAGGCGCGGAACCCACAAAGGGACCAGCAGGCTCACCGGCAGGCCCAGGATGGCGAAGAGCGCCAGCATGGATCCGGCGGTTTGCGTGTCCAGGCCCTGCTGCGAGAGATAGGGCGGCAGCCAGGTGAAGTACACGTAGGTCTGGGCGGAGTTTCCGGCCAGGAAGATGGCCAGGCCCCAGGCGACGGGGGATTTCCACGGATTGATCCGCGCCGGGGGCGCTGCCACCAGTCCGTTGACCATGGGGGTGTCCGGGCGCGGGTGCTTGCGGTCCCTGAACAGCTGGACGCCCCAGGGCACGAGCACCAGGGCCGAGAGCAGTGCCCAGGCGGCGATCGAGGTGCGCCAGTCGCCGGTGGCGTTGGCCAGCGGCACGGAGAATTGCGGGGCCATCCAGGTGCCCACGGCCAGCATCGTGACATAGCCCGAGGTGACGATCGCCAGGCGGTCGGGGAAATACTTCTTCACCAGCGGCGGCAACACCACGTTGCCCATGCCGTAGCCGGCCAGGGTGATGGCCGAGAGCAGCAGGAAGCTGGTCACGTCCCCCACCACCGAGCGCAGCAGCTGCCCGGCCACGGCCAGCAGGACCGCGGACACCAGCACCTTTTCCAGCCCCCACCACCGGATCAGGCGCGGGGTGAGCAGCCCGAACCCGGCGAACACCACGGGTGCCAGCATGGCCAGCAGGCCGGTGGAAAAGGAGGTGAAGCCCAGTTCCGGACCGATGCTGCCCAGCAGCGGCGGCACGGAGACCACCGCCGCGCGCAGGGAGAGGGCCATCAGGATGATGCCCAGCAGCGCACCGATCCGGCCGGCCAGCTTTTGTCGCGGTGGCGTAAGTGACATGGGTGGTTCAGCTGCCGTTCTTGAGTCGTTCGACCTGGTCCAGCAGGTGCTCCAGGTCCTTGGCGAAGGTCCCCTGGGACCAGGGCCCGGGCATGGAGGTCTGGTAGTAGAGTCCCTCGCCGATCAACATGATGGTTTCGGCCACGTACTGGTCCTGCACCTCGACGCGGATCAGGTCAAGCCACCCGGAGTGCACGGCGTCGAGCGCCTCGATGGAGGGTTCGTGGCCGGACTGGGCCAGCCGCAGCACGGCCAGGAAGAAGCGGTCCAGCTCGCCGCCGACGAGGGTGGAGGTGCGCACGAAGTACCGCGATGCGCCCTCCGGGGCCGAACCCATGCGTTCGAGGTCCTGCGCAACGACGGCATGCAGGGCATCGATGACGCCATGGGCCAGGGCCTCCTTGGAGGCAAAGTGGTAGAGCAGGCCACCCTTGGAAACCCCTGCGCGTGCGGCGGTGGCCTCAATGGTCGCCGCCCGCTCGCCCTCGTCGCACAGCAACGCGGCGTAGGCTTCGACGATCTTTTCCTTGGCTAATGGCGGTCGAGACATGTAGTGAACCTTATCCCCTTCGAGTAGGCATCGTCACATTGTAACTGTACCGTCTGGACGGTACAGTTACTCTTGTCAACGATCCAATCCCCTCCCAGGAAACCGAGCACCATGAGCATCCAGCGCGCCACGAGCACCCCCACGATTCCGGGCATCGGCACGAACCACCGCCGACGCTGGGCTGCGCTTGCGGTGCTCATGTTCCCGGTCCTGCTGATCTCCGTCGACAACACGGTGCTCAGCTTCGCGGTCCCCGCGCTGTCGGCGGCACTGTCCCCCAGCGGGAACCAGCTGCTGTGGATCATCGACATCTATCCCCTGGTGCTGGCCGGCCTGCTGGTGCCCATGGGATCCCTCGGGGACAGGTTCGGCCGCCGCCGGCTGCTGTTGGTCGGCTCCACCGGATTCGCCGCGGTCTCCGCCGCCGCCGCGTTTGCCACCAACGCCGAGCAGCTCATTGCCGCCCGCGCCCTGCTGGGCATCTTCGGCGCCATGCTGATGCCCGCGACCCTCTCGCTGATCCGCAACATCTTCACCGACCCGCTCGAACGCCGCAAGGCCATCGCCATCTGGGCCGCCGGGTTCTCCGGCGGCGCGGCACTGGGACCGGTCGTCGGCGGCTTCCTGCTGGAGCACTTCTGGTGGGGCTCGGTCTTCCTGCTTGCCGTCCCGATGCTGGTGCCGCTGCTGGTCCTCGCCCCAGCCCTGGTGCCCGAGTCCCGGGACCCCAAGCCCGGGGCCATCGACCCTCTCTCCATCGGCTTGGCCATCATGACCCTGCTGCCCATCGTCTACGGCATCAAGGAGATGACCCACGGGGATTCGCCACTGGTGCCGGCCCTGGCGATCGCCGCGGGGCTGGCCGCGGGCGTGGCCTTCACCCGGCGCCAGCTGGGACGTGCCAACCCGATGCTGGACGTGCGGCTCTTCGCCAACCCGTCCTTCGCCTCCGCGCTGGCGGTGAACCTGCTGAGCATCTTCGCGCTGGTCGGCTTCATCTATTTCATCTCCCAGCACCTGCAGCTGGTCGCCGGCTACACGCCCATGATGGCCGGGGTGCTGATGCTTCCGGGCCTGGCGCTGACGGTTGGATTCGGGCTGCTGGCGGTGCGGCTGACCCGCCGCTTCGCGGTCAAGAACGTGATGGTGTGGGGGCTGGGGCTCAACGCCCTGGCCTACGGCATCGTGATGCTCACCGGCGCCTCCGGCTCGGTGCCGATGCTCATGCTGGCCTTCGGCGTGCTGGGCGCCGGGGTGGGCCTGAGCGAGACGCTGTCTAACGACATGGCGCTCTCCGCGGTGCCGCCGGCCCAGGCCGGTGCCGCCTCGGCGATCTCCGAGACCGCCTACGAGGTCGGCTCGGTGCTGGGCACCGCGGTGCTCGGCTCGATCCTCAACGCCGCCTACAGCCGCAACGTGGCGATCCCGGCACAGCTGGGCGCAGACGCGGCCGAGACCGCCCGCCAGACCCTGGGCGGCGCGCACGAGGTCGCCCGCGGCCTGGGCGCCCCGGCCGCGGACCGGTTGCTGGAATCCGCCGCCGAGGCCTTCGACCAGGGCGTGGTCTACACCTCCGCGATCGCCATGGTGCTGGCCCTGGCCTCCGCCGCGATCGTCGCGTTCGCGCTGCGCCGGGTGCCGTCCGAACTCGCGCCCTCCCCGCGCTAGGCGTTGAGCCGGTAGCCGCGCTTGACCACCGTGGAGACCAGCCGGGCATCGGGCAGCGCGCCGCGCAGCCGGCTCACCGCCATGTCCAGCGCGTGGTCCGAGGACCCGTCCGGCAGCAGCGCCGCCAGCGCCCCGCGGGAGACGACGTTCCCGCGGGCCTCGAGCAGGGCCTTGAAGAGCCGCAGCTGGCTGGCGCCCAGCTCCGTCCCGGCCCCGCCCAGGTGCACGGTGTCCCCGCGCAATTGGCAGGGGCCCAGCACCGTGGCGCATTCCAGCGCCCCGCGCCGGCCCAGGTGCTCGACCAGGGTGTGGATCATGGCGCCCATCCGGTGCCGGGAAGGCACCAGCGGCTCGATGCCCGCCTCGCGCAGCGGCGCGGCCGTCACCGGCCCCACGGCAACCGTGGTGATGGTGGTTTGCAGCGCGTGCAGCAGCTCCGGGTGGCAGCCGTGCTGCCGCGCGGCCTCCAGCAGCGCCACCACCGCGGGGGCGCTGGTGAAGGTCAGCGCGTCCAGCGAGCCGGAACACAGCGCCCGCAGCAGCACCTCCGGTTTCCCGGCGTCCTCCGGCGGCACCCAGCGGTAGGGGCTGATCCGCACCAGTTCCCGGGTGCCGGCCTCCAGCAGCGCGGCGGCCGATTCGTCGTCCCCGAGGCCGTGGTGCTGCAGCACCACGGCCTTGCCTTCCAGCAGCGGGGCCAGCCTGGCCACCATGGTGGAGGTCAGCTCGTCTCCGGCCATCGCCTCGGCGTGGAATCCCAGGGCCCGCACCGCGCCCAGCGCCTTGGGTCCGCGCACGTGGATCCTTGCCGCGCGCAGCACCTGGGCCAGCTCGTCGCCGAGCCCCGCGGCCTCCGCGGTCTCGAACCAGCGGCGGAACCCGTAGGCGGTGCTGACCAGCACGTACTCGGGGCGCAGCTGAAGCACCCGGCGGGTGTTGTCGAGCAGTTCGGTGTCCTCGGCCAGCGGGGCCAGGCGCAGCGTGGGGGCGTGCAGCACCTGCGCGCCGCGGCGCTCAAGGGCCTCGATGAGCTCCGCGGAGCGCCGCTGGGAGGTCACCGCGATGCGGAATCCGGCCAGCGCCCCGGCGCTGCGCGGTGCCGCGCCCGCGGTTGCCGTTGCCGTTGCCGCGCTCATCGCACGGCCGCCGGCAGCAGGGCGGCCAGCTCGTCGGCGCCCGTGCCCAGGGCCGCGACGCCCCCAATGACGATCACCGCGGGGTTGGAGCAGCCGGCAGCCCGGGCGGCTTCGGCCAGCGTGCCCAAGGTGGCGCGGGTGCTGCGCTGGGTGTCGCAGAAGCCGCGTTCGATGATCGCCGCGGGGGTGTCCGCCGCCAGCCCGTGGCGCAGCAGCCCGGCGGCGTTTTGCTGCAGCGTGGCCACGCCCATGAGCACCACCAACGTCCCGCCGATCCCGGCCAGGTGCCCCAGCTCGGTCTCGGTGAAGGGGTCGTGGCCGGAGACGACGGTGAAGGCCTTGGCCACCCCGCGGGCGGTCACCGGGATGCCGGCGGCGCCGGGCACCGAGATCGCGCTGCTGATCCCGGGCACCACGTGCACCTTCAGCCCCGCGGCCAGCGCGGCGTCGCGTTCCTCGGAGCCGCGCCCGAAGACGAAGGGGTCCCCGCCCTTGAGCCGCACCACGGTGCGCCCGGCCCGCGCCTCGGCAATGAGCAGTTCGTTGATGCGGTCCTGGGGCACCTTGTGGTTCCCCGGGGCCTTGCCCACGTCCACCAGCTGCGCGCCCGGCGCCAGCGCGGCCAGGTCGTGTCCCGGGCCCAGCCGGTCGTGGAAGACGACGTCGGCGTTGGCCAGCGCCGCCGCTCCGCGCACCGTCAGCAGGTCGGAACTGCCCGGTCCCCCGCCCAGCAGCGTGATGCTGCCATCGCGCGAGGCCGCCGGTTCGATGGAGAGCAGGATCGATTCGCGCATCGCCATCTCCTGGAGCACCTCCCAGCCCGCCGCGCCGTCGTCGACTGCCACCAGCAGCCGCACCGAGCCCAGCATGTGGCGGTGGTCTTCCAGCTCGTAGGGGTGGTGGGCCCGCAGCACCATGGCGCCGGCGGAGACATAGCGTGCCACGACGTGCCGTGCGGCCCAGCGGGCTCCGGCGACCAGGACGAATTGGCCATGCAGTTGAAGTCCGGTGGCGATCATGAGGGCTCCTGGGTCGGGTTCGGGGCGCCGATGGAAATGGTGGCGCCGAGGCGCACCGGCTCGGCGGGGCGGTGCTGTCCGCGTTCGGGCACGTAGTGCAGGTCGGGGTCGGCCTGCTCCGGTGCGTTGACGAAGGAGCGGAAGCGGCGCAGCTTCTCGGGGTCCGCCAGTGTGGCGGCCCATTCGTCCTGGTAGTTGCCCACGTGGGTTTCCATGGCCGCCTCGAGCTCCGCGCCCAGGGACAGGGAGTCCTGAACGACGACCGACTTCACGTGCTCGATCCCGCCCTCCAGCTCCTCCATCCAGCGTGCGGTGCGCTGCAGCTTGTCGGCGGTGCGGATGTAGTACATCAGGTAGCGGTCGATGTAGCGCAGCAGCGTCTTGTCGTCGATCCCGCCGGCCAGCAGCTGGGCGTGCGCGGGATTCGCCCCGCCGTTGCCGCCCACGTAGAGGTTCCAGCCCTCGGCGGTGGCGATGACGCCCACGTCCTTGGCGCGGGCCTCGGCGCATTCGCGCGCGCAGCCCGAGACGCCCATCTTGAACTTGTGCGGGGCGCGCAGCCCGCGGTAGCGCAGCTCCATTTCGATGCCCATGGCCACCGAGTCCAGCATCCCGTAGCGGCACCAGGAGGAGCCGACGCAGGTCTTCACGTTGCGCAGCGACTTGCCATAGGCCTGCCCGGATTCGAAGCCGGCGTCGACAAGTTCCTTCCAGATCTCCGGCAGCTGTTCCAGCCGGGCGCCGAACATGTCGATGCGCAGCCCGCCGGTGAGCTTGGTGTACAGGTTGTACTTCGCGGCGACCGCGGCGATCACGCCGAGCTTTTCCGGGGTGATCTCCCCGCCGGGGATGCGCGGGACCACCGAGTAGGTGCCGTCCTTCTGCATGTTGGCCATGACGCGGTCGTTGGTGTCCTGCGCGCCGGCCAGGCCGGCCTCCATCGGGTGGCCCGAGGTCTGGGACGCAAGCACCGAGGCGATGACCGGCTTGCAGATGTCGCAGCCGGTCCCGGTGCCGAAGCGCTCCATGATCTGCGGGTAGCTGTGCAGCCCGGCCAGCCGGACGGCCTCGAAGAGCTCGGAGCGGGAAAGCTCGAAGTGCTCGCACATGGCGCTGGAGACGACGACGCCGTTCTTGGTCATCTGAGATTCCATGAGCTTCTTGAGCATCGGCACGCAGGACCCGCACTGGGTTCCGGCGCGGGTGCAGGTCTTCAAGCTCGCCAGGTCGTTGACCGGTTCGCTGCCCGCACAGGACCCGCAGCCGCCGACCGCGTCCTTGATGGAGCCGACGCTCACGCCGTTGCAGGAACAGAGCACCGCGTCGTCGGGCAGGTCCCCGTCGGGCACCTCGCCGCCCAGGGCGCTGAGGTAGGCGCCGGCCTCGGCGGGAAGCTCGCGGCCCAGCAGCGGGCGCAGCGACTGGTACGGGCTCGCGTCGCCCACGAAGATCCCGCCGAGCAGGACCTTGGCATCGGCGGAGACCACGATCTTTTGGTACAGGCCGCGGGCCGCGTCCGCGTAGACGACCTCCAGCGCGCCGGCGGTGCGGGCGAAGCCGTCGCCGAAGCTGGCCACGTCCACCCCGGAGAGCTTGAGCTTGGTGGCGGTGTCGAAGCCGGTGAATTCGGCGTCCCCGCCCTGCAGGTGGGACGCGAGCACCTCGGCCATGGCGTTGGCCGGGGCCACCAGGCCGATGCACATGCCGCCGAAGTTCGCGACCTCGCCGATGGCCCACACGTGGGGCACCGCGGTGGCGCAGTGCCCGTCGATCTCCACGCCGCCGCGCGGGCCGATGCCGAAGACCGGGCCTTGCGTGCCGGTGCCCTCGATCGCCTGGTTGTGGTTGCGGGCGAGCTCGTCGCGCGGCCGCACGCCGATGGAAACGATGACCATGTCGGCGGGGATGTGGTTGCCGTCGGCCATCAGCACTCCGGTGACCTTCTCGGTGTCGCCAACGATCTCGGTGGTGACTTCCTGCGGGAAGACCCCGCCGTGGACCGTGAACCCGGTCTGGGCGATGAGCCTGCCCATGGCCTGGCCCGCGCCCTCGTCCAGCTGGGTGCCCATGAGCCACTTGCCACCGTCGATGACCACGGCCTCGGCGCCCAGGGACTGGGAGCCCGCGGCCGCTTCGAGCCCCAGCAGCCCGCCGCCGATGGTGGCAACCACGGGCTTGCGGCCCAGCTGCGCGGCGAGCTCCTGGATGCCGGCGTTGATCGCCCAGACATCCTCCAGGGTGCGGTAGACGTGGGTGTGCTCGTTGCCGGGGATCGGCAGCGTCGCGGCATTGGAGCCGGTGGCCAGCACCAGCTCGTCGTAGCCGAAGGCGCGGCCGTCATGGGTGTGCACCACGTTGTTGGCGCTGTCCAGGGTCTTGACGCCGGCGCCGGTGACAAGGGTGACGTTCTGGCGTGCCCAGAGAGCCGGGTCCCCCAGGGTGAGGTCCACGGCGGTGTCGGTCAGTGCCTTGGTCAGGGCAACCCTGTCATAGGGAACGTGAGCTTCCTCGGTCAACACCGTGATCTCGAGGTTGCTTGGTTCGCGTGCCGCCATGGCCTCGGTGAAACGATGTGCGGCGGGGCCGCCGCCAACCACCACGATGCGGCGTGCGCCGTTTCCTGTACCCATGTCTGTTACCCGACTTTCACTCTTGCGCCGATGACGCGTCGTTGATTGTCTCCCAGCCTAGGAGGGCGGTTTTGCCTAGCAATTTCCTCTATGTTTCGGGCAGGACAACTCTGCGTCCCGGACAAAAGGCAACCCGTGAGGTTGCCGAAACATGCCGGAAACCGCAGGCGGGCGAGCTCCCCGGCCGAGGTCCGCCGACGGTCCCGCCGTGGTTGCCTGAGGCCGTCCTCGATCCGCATCACCAACCGGGCGCGGCACCGTGAGACGGGGTTTACCGGCACGCAACGCGGCATCGCAACACGTGTAACAAGGCATTCGTAGGCTCGGGACATCGAAGCAGAAACCACGAGAGGACCGAAGCGATGAGTGCAACTGTCGAAGAAAGCACACTCGGGACCGTGCAGGGCATGGTTGCCGTGTGCCGGACCGGGGACCTCGAGCCCGGCTGGGGCGAGGCCGCATGGCTGGAGGGCACACAGGTGGCCGTGTACCGCACGGAGGGCGACGAGTTCTTCGCGGCCTCGCACCACTGTCCGGGCACCGGCGCCAAGGTCATGGCCCGGGGCATCCTGGGCGACAAGGCCATTGCCGGGGCACGCGTTCCCACGATCGCCTGCCCGCTGCACAAGGAGGTGTACCGCTTGGACACCGGAGACTGCCTCAGCGGCACGGCGCCGGCGCTGCAGGTCCACCCCGTGCAACTGCACCGGGGCGTGCTCTGGCTGGAGGCGGCCCAATGAGCACCACAACGCTGACGCGCACCGGCACCCGGTTCTCCGGAGGCGTCGAACACTCGGCATGGCTGGGCTGGATGGAAACCGCCCCGTCTCCCGACCTGGTGGCGGTTTCACACGGAACCGGCGACCCGGCGGGACGGGCGGCCGTCCGCGCGCTGGTGGATGTGGTCGATCTCGCACTTTCCGGCATCCGGGTCCACGGGGCCTTCGTCGATGTGCAGGAACCTCGGGTCGGTCCATTCTTGCACTCCGGGGCCATCGAGCCCGGGCAGGCTGCGGCCCTGGTGCCGCTGCTGCTCTCGGCCGGGACCCACGCCTCGGGCGATCTCGCGGCGGCCACCGGGGCACTCCCGGGCACCAAGGTCGCGGCTCCGCTGGGACCCGATGCATCCCTGGCCGCCGTGCTGCATCGCCGCCTGCTCGAGGCCGGCTGGCTTCCGGGCGAGGCGGTGGTGCTTGCCTGCGCAGGGTCCACCGATCCGCGCGGGTTGGCGGATTGCCACACCATGGCGCAGCTGCTGGCCGGCCGGTTGCAGGTTCCGGTGACGCCTGCCTTCATCTCGGCCGCCGAACCGCGCCTCCCGGATGTCATGGCGGCGGCCCGCTCGCTCAACCCCGGGCGGCGCACGGTGGTTGCCAGTTACCTCTTGGCCCCCGGACACTTTGCAACGCTGGCGGCAGGCAGCTCCCCGGACGTCCTCAGTGCCCCGTTGCTGGACCCGAACCAGGCCCCTCCGCGGGAGCTCGTGGACATCGTCATCCAGCGTTACCGGCAGTGTGTCGACTGGTAAACAGCTGGGGTCTATCTGGCGAACAATGACCAAAAAAGACCCTCGTGCTAGCAACTGGCCGCTAAGTAGCGTACCGTTGAGCTTGTAGTTCTAGTTTTTCTCGCAGTAATTTCAGTGCAAACACCCCGTTGCCGGGGCGAGTACCTTTCTGAACCGCGTTGAATCACGTAGCTGCAAGTGGATTCCACAGTGGAATTTACTCCCCTACGTCCCATTTCAGGACAGTCTCGAAAGGACACCCCCATCATGGCAACAGGTACCGTTAAGTGGTTCAACGCCGAAAAGGGCTTCGGCTTCATCGCTCCGGACGACAACTCGGATGATGTTTTCGCACACTACTCCGCCATCCAGTCGAACGGCTTCCGTTCGCTCGAAGAGGGCCAGCGCGTTGAGTTTGAAGTTACTCAGGGCCAGAAGGGCCTTCAGGCCACCGATATCCGCGCTGTCTAAGCAACGGATCATCACCTTCGGCATTTAGCTGATTAGTATGGGCGCCACTCCCTCGGGAGTGGCGCCCATACTGCTTTAACCGAAGGGGCTCACCAACTGAAGTAGCCGTGCGCCGCTTCCTTGGTTTCCAGGTGGAACACCAGGTTTCGCGATTCCTGCGGCACCGCGATGACCATCCACTCCTCCATGCGCGTGGGCTGTATCGACCGGTTGTCCAGCTTGCGCACGATGAGATTCAGGAACGCGCCGCTTTCCGATTGGGATGACTGCTGCATGAGAGCCAACTCCCGCCTTGCGTTCGTGGCCCCGCCCTGGGCACGGGCGGCTTCCAGGTTCACCAGGTTCTCCTTGACCATTTCCGCCTGAAAGGCGGTCAGCGTTTCATCCCCTCGCTCGGACAGGAGTGCCGGCCCGTGGATCCGGCCGAGCAATTCAGCCAGATCCCCCAGGCAGTGCCCGGGCAACCCGGGTCCGATCCACTCCGGCTCATTGGCGACCATCGCCGTTCCGGCATTGACCCAATCCCCGACGGCGGCCAAAAGGTCGGCGGCAATCTGGGCCTCGGTCCCCGATTCGATCCCCCGGGGCTCCGCGACGCCGCCCGAGCGCGGACAGTCGGCAGGGAGCTCGGCCAGGCGATCCGGAGTCGGCAGCGTGGACGTGACGGGATCGGGATCCGGGACCAGCACCGTGCACGCGCCCAGCAGGCACGCCAGCAGGCCGCAGGCAAGCGGCCACGCCTTCCGCTTCATGACCCAAATCCTACGCTTTCGGGCGTTTGGGGCGTGCGCCCGGAAACCGAGGGAATGAAACCGGGCGGGCGCTAGTTGCCGCCTATGTGAGCATTCCTTTGTCGATCCTTGATCTTGCCCCCATCCGCCGTGGCGGTTCCGCCGCAGAGACCTTCGCGCAGAGCGTCGAGTTGGCTCAAACTGCCGAGTCCACCGGTTACAAACGCGTCTGGTACGCCGAACACCACAACATGAGCACCATCGCTTCCTCGGCGACCTCGGTGCTCATTGGCCACGTCGCCCACCACACCAGCACCATCCGCCTCGGAGCCGGCGGCGTCATGCTGCCCAACCACTCGCCGCTGGTGATTGCCGAGCAATTCGGCACCTTGGAAACACTCTTCCCGGGGCGCATCGACCTGGGACTGGGGCGCGCTCCGGGCACCGACCAGGCCACGTTCCGGGCCATGCGCCGCGATCCGGCGGCCTCGGATGCGTTCCCGCACGATGTGCTCGAGCTGCAGGCATTCCTCGGGGACACCTCTCGCATCGAGGGAATCCACGCCTACCCCGGACGCGGAACCAACGTCCCACTCTACATCCTGGGCTCGAGCCTCTTTGGTGCCCGCTTGGCCGCGCAGCTGGGCCTGCCGTACTCCTTCGCCTCGCACTTTGCCCCCGATGCCCTGGTCCAGGCGACCACCGCGTACCGCAACGAGTTCCGCCCCTCCGAGTTCCTCGCCGAGCCCCATGTCATTGCCGGCGTGGGCGTGGTTGCCGCCGAAACCAATGCCGAGGCGCAGGTCATCATGGAACAGGTCCGCCGCGACCGCATCCGGATGATGTTGGGACGCAACCGCGAGACCGAGTTCACCGATGCCGAGGTGGAAATGCTGCTGGATTCCCCGCATGGGGATTCGATCATGAAGATGCTCCAGTACACCGCCGTGGGCGACGGCACGGCCGTCGCCGAATACCTGCACGAGTTCGCGCGCACCGCGGGTGCCGATGAGCTGATCACCGTGCACAACGCCGGCGATCCGGCGCAGCGCCTGGAATCGGTGAAGATCACCGCGCACGCCATGGACCTGGCGAACGTCTAGGACAACGTCCATCCCGGCGGGGCCGGCCGGGAAGGCCGTGCGTCGGCTCGAGGGAGAGAACCTGCCGGGCGGCCTGGCCGCCCGGCACGTCGACGTTTTGCCATGCATCGCCGGCGGCGCGTCCGCCAAGGCCACGGCGTAGGCGCCCTTCATCGGCGAAAACGCAGTCGGCCGCCAGCTTGCCCATATCTTCAACACGATAGGCCCCCCGGGTACGACGGCGTCCTTGAGGGGACGCATGAACCCAGACCGAAGCCGCATCGGTGACGACCTTCCCCGCTGCGCCTTCGCTCCGGCCCTGAGACGGCGATTCATGCACCACCCCGGGTCTTGCGGATTTGGGTAGTCCTGCCGATGCGGCGGCACGCGGACGAAGCCTAGCGTGGAGAACGCAACATCCCCGCGGAGGTCGAAGGAGAACCAGACATGGATCCAGGCTTGGCCGTTGTGGCCGGCAGCATTTCCACAACCATCTTCGTCGGCAGCGTCTTGCCGATGGTCGTCAAGGCGGTGCGGACCCGGGACTTGGCGTCCTACAGCCTGGGCAATTTGTTGCTTGCCAACACGGGCAACGTGATCCATTCCGTGTACGTCTACAGCCTGCCTGCCGGGCCCATATGGTTCATGCATACGTTCTACCTGGCAACCACCGGATTCATGCTGGCGATGTATCTGCGCCATGCCCACCCAAAGACCCGGATCCTGCGTCGTTCGCTCCGCTTGGCCGCCGACCGGACGCATGGCTTTCCCGAAAAAAGGCGCGCTCCCGACCTCCTCGCGTCGAATCTGCTGGGCAGCACTCGCCCCGCTTTATCGAAGGAATGGCCATGAACATCGAGGCGGAAACCATCTCCGCCTTCGGGGAGGTCGAATGCAAGAGGAGTACGTGTCGGATTCGTTAAGCTCGGGGCTACCGCCCCGGCAGCACCCAGCGGCGCACGCCCATGACCAGCACCGTGACGAGCAGGACGAAAAGCAGCCCGTCCGCGGCAATGTAGAAGTAGTGCCAGCTTGAGCCGCCGGCCTCCACTCCGGCCAGCACCGCCTCGGTGCGCTTGGCCAGGAACGGCCTGATGAGCGCCACCTTGGCCAGCAGCACGGTCCCCAGCCCGGAGACCGCCCACAGGTATGCCCTATCCAGGCCGCGCCGGATGCAGGAGGCGGCGAGCACGACGAAGAACACCACTTCCACGATGTTCATTGCGGCGAAGACCAGCTGCCCGATTCCCAGCCCCAATGCCAGCGTCATACCCGGGGCCATGAATTTCAGCGGCGTCTCGATGAACGAAATCCCGATCAGCAATCCCATCCACAGCGCCGGGGCCAGGATCCTTCCGGCGGCGGCAAGCAAGGCCGGGCGGCTGACGGCGGGCGTGAAGAATCGAGGGGAAATGTCGCTGTCCATCTATCGACAATACTCCCTGCGACGGCCCGGTCCGGCATACGAAAAAGTGCCCATTCCCATACGGTCGGATGCAACATAGGCTGTAATCAATCGGGGTTCAGTCGCAGATCCCGGCGTTTGGAGAAAAGAGGGACACGATGAGCAACAGCTTTGATGACACCGTCTTCGATGAGCCGATTGACGACGACATGTACGAGCCCGACGACGGCCGGGACGGCCAACCTTACGATGGTTCCTCCGACAGTCCCGAGACCATGACCGCCCTCGATCCGCTGCGCAAGCACCTTTACCTCCTCGATGACGACCTCACGGCCGAGGACGATACGGACGACGAGGAAACCGTCGAGGAAGAGTGGACCGAGGACGAACTCCTCGAAGAAGAAAGCCGCTAGGTTCCTCACCCGTCTAGGATAGGACGAGCGCGCTCCATAAGCGGTCCGCGCTCTCATCCCGCCCGAGGCACAGGAGTTTCAGTGGTCAATCCGGTACATTTGCGCACGCTGCTGGAAGTCGTGACGCAGAAGTCCTTCGCCGCCTCCGCCCTGCGCCTGGGCTACACGCCCTCGGCGGTCTCGCAGCAGATGTCGGCGTTGGAACGCGACACCGGAACGACCCTTTTTGCCCGCGGTGCCAAGAGCATCGAACCCACTCCCGCGGCGCTGACCATGGTCCGCCATGCGCGCCGCGTGCTCACCGACATCGACGCGCTCATGGCCGCGACCTCTACCCCGGACCTGGACCCGAGCGGCAAGCCCCTGCAGGAACTGCGGATCGGGATCTTCCCGTCCCTGGCCACCTATGCCCTGCCCAAGCTTCTGGGCTCCCCGGACTGGGACCAGCTGGGCATTGCCCTGCGCGTGAACGTGGGCGAACCACACCAGACCATCACCGGGCTGCGCCAGGACGGTGAACTGGACCTTGCGCTGATCTTCCAGGTGGGCCAGGGCGGGCTCGCGTGGCCGGCGCAGCTGGAGCGCCAGTGGCTGGGCGACGACCCGTTCCGCGTGGTGGTCCCCGCGTCCTGGAAACTCGACGGATCCTCGGTCTTCAGTGCCGCCCAGCTGGCGGACATGCCCTGGATCATGCACCATCCGGGCACGAGCGATGCGACAGTGATCTCCCGGCTCTTCGCGGCATTCAACATCCACCCGCGCGTGGTCGCGCATTCCGACGACTTCAACGCCTCGCTGCACATGGCCGCCGCCGGGCTGGGTGCCGCTTTGGTCCCGGAGCTTGCCATGCTGCGGGCCCCTGCGGGCATCCGGGTGATCGATGCACCCGAGATCCGCCTGGCCCGCAGCATCTTTGCACTCCGCCCGGAAAACCGGGACAACCCCAAGGTCGGGGTGTTCATGGACCGGCTCACCAATGTCCTGGCCGAGCTGAGCATCGAACCCAAGCGGCGCTAAACGGGGCGGACCGTGCTGGTGCCCACGGACACCGTGGCACCGTCTTTGTTGCGGACCCCGCGGGTTCCCTCACTGCGGAGGTCTACGCTCAGTCCACGAACGTTGGCTTCAGCCACAACGACGTAATGCCGGTGCCGTCGGTTCCAATGACGGTGTCCGTCGCAATCCGGGTCTGGCTCTCATCGGTGCCGCCGCTGGTGATCCGGCACCAACCCGTATCCGGATCGAATTGCGTCCACCAAACTTCAGCCGGATCACTGCTGTCGCGGCGAATGGAAACACTTCCGCTTGAATCCAATTCTGGCTCATCGACCATGACCACGCCGTCAACCACGTTGGCCGGCTTTCCCGGGACCTCGAGCCAGGAAGACTGCGGCGAGTACCCCCAAATATAGAGGAGAATGCCGTAGGGCATTCCAACTTCCAGCAGGACGGTGTCTATGGCCAGCGAGGCAGGGGAAACCCTGCGCGCCGCAACTTCGCCCAGATCGCTTGGAATGAAATCGAATGCCTGATCGGCCACCCCGTACACCACACGGCCGGAAACAGGTTTGGTGAGGAAAACTACGTTCATTTTATCCTCGTTGAAAATCGCAGTACAGGACGGCTTGTCTTTCAAAGGCCCGGGTGTTCATGGACAAGCTCACCGTGGGCCTGGCGGAATCGAGCATCGGGCCCAAGCAGCGCTATGAGTCGGCACCTATTTGTTGCCGCGCACCGTGCTGGTGCCAACGGACACCTTGGCACCGTTCTTGGTGCGCACCCCGCGGGTTCCGGCTCCGCGGTTCTCCAGGATCCTGGAGGCGGAAACCTTCACCGTGGCCTTGTTGGACGCGGCGATGCCTCCGGTGAACGTGGCAGGCCGGAACCCCGCCCAGCCGTTCTTGCTGATTTCGGTTCCCCGCACCACCGAGTTCTTCCCTCCCGAGGCGCTGATTCCCGCCTGGCCGTTGAGCCGGACAATGGAGTTGATGATACTGGTGGAGGGGCCGTTGCTTTGCACCCCGATCCCATGGTTCACCGCGACCCGGGAGGTAAAGAGCGTCGAGTGGGCGCCGCGCAAGGACACCGCACCGGTGTTGGAAGGGTTGGCGTAGCCAACGACATTGACGTTGCCCATGCGCGACCAGGTACCCAGCGTCAATGCACGGGTCAGCGAGGCCATGGTGTATTTGTTCTTGGAACTGCTGGCCTTGCCCGTGAAGATCGCCCGGTTCTTGTGGTCGACCCAGTAGGTTCCGGCCTTCACCTTGGACTTGGAGGAGACCCGGGTCAGTTGGGCCCCGTTGGCGAAGAGGACCTGTGCGGTGTTGCACTGGCTTCCGGTGGCGCAGGCAAGGGCCGTGGGGGCCTTGGCCGGAATCCTTGCCGTGCCGATCCGGTGCAGCTTGCCGGACTTCTTCGTGGCCACGGAGATGGTCCCGTTGAGTCGGGTGTTCGACCGCGTCTGCCCCACCAGGGTTTGCCGCGGCCTGAGCACCACGTTGTTGGGTTTGTGGGTTCCGGAGCTCAGGCAGATGACTGCCCCGTCGCGGGCCTTGGCTGCGGCCGTGGAAATGTTGCCCCCGGGCTTCACGGTGGTGGTGCAGAAGTTCCGGGCATTGATGGCGGTCGCCGTGGGGGCGACCACGCTGGCCTTGATGCCGCTGATCCACGCCGAGTGCGCCCCGACGCCGGAGGCCGAACCGCGGAAGGTGTTTCCCTTCAGGGTCTTGCCGGCACCGGACGAGGATCTGGCGGTCGCTGTGGCAATGGTCAGGTCCTTGGCGCGGGTGAACTTCACGCTCACCACGTCGCTGAGCCCGAAGACCTTGGCCATCTCCCGCTGGCTGGTGCGCTGGGTCCAAGACTTGTAGGGGTTGTTGGCGCTTTTCTTCAACGACCAGGAGTCCGCGCGCGAGCGCAGGTAGGGCTGGCCCGCGCCGCCCCAGACGTCCTCGCTGTTGCGGGTGGCCCCGCCGGTGGAGGAGGAATACACGGTCTCGGCCAGCCGCCCGGCGTACATCACGACTTTTCCTGCGGTGGGCACGCCCGCGGTGTTGCGCGAGACGGTGGCGTTGACGGCCGTCTTCCACTTGGCCCCGTATCCCGGCTGTTCGTTCTCCTTCTTCCAGCCGGTGAACTTCTGGTCCTGGACCTCGTCGGTGACGTTGCAGTCGCAGGATGCCTTGAGCCTGTTGACCTTGCGCATGGCGTAGGTACGTCCCGCGATGGCCTGGGCCTGCAACACCGCGGAGGGCCATGAGGACGGGACCTCGGCCAGTCCGTAGAGGTACTCGTCGTTCAGCCGCAGGGATGTCACCAGGTTCACTTGGTCATCGAGCAGCCCGGCTTCCAGGGCGCCGTGCCGGTAGAGCCCCGGTGCCGAGGATTCGGCGTTGGCCTTGGGGACGGAGATCGTGGCGCGGTTCGCCGAGGGCCAGGCGCGCGTGCCCTCCCAGGTGATGCGCAGCTTGCCGGCGGCCTTGTTTGCCTGCGGCGCAGGTTTCGCGTCGCGTACCCCGTCCTTGTTCAGGTCGCGCGGCACCGCGTCGTACCCGGCCGGGGTCTTCAGCACGTAGCTGAGCTGCGAGCCGCTCCGGGAGAGGGTGAGCGTGGACCCGGCCGTTGCGGTGTAGGTTTTTCCGGACCTGGGATCGGTGACCCGCATTCGTCCGCCGGAAACCGTCAGCGAGGCGGTGGAAGACTTGAGCAGTTGCACCCTGATGTCGCCGGATGCCGCGGTCTTGCTGGGCGTGACCTTGGCGGGGTTGTAGTAGTACTGCAGGATGCTCGTGGCGCTTTTGCCCTCGGCGGCCATGGCCCGGGCGCCGTACTGGCTCATGCCCACGCCGTGCCCCCAGCCCGCGCCGCTCACGGTGAAGTCGGGCAGCTTGGGCGCCTTGGGCAGCCAGTAGGAAGTTCCGTTGAGGCGCACCCCGATGATGCCGCCGCTGAAGGTTTGCCGGGTGTCGGACCCGGACTTGTATTGTTCGCCGGTCGGGTAGCCGAAGCGGCCGTTCTCCCAGCCGGTGTCCGCCCAGGCCTGGGCCACCGCGTTGCGCACCGTCAGCGCCCGGCGCTTGTTCGAGTAGACCACGATCCCGTCACGGTGGGAACGCCACAGCGTCCCGTCCCGGAGCTTGCCCGTCGCGGCATCGGCGCCGCCCAGCGACTTGGCGGCCCTGGCCAGGTATGCCTTGTTGGTGGCGTTGATGCCCGCGGCGGCCACGGTGGCCTGGGCCGGTGCGGCGGCCGTTGCCCCCGTGCCGGGAACCAGCAGAGCTGCGATGAGTGCGGCGGCAATGGCCAGGGCGGTTTTTCTCATGGGTATCCTTGGACAGCATTGCGGTGACAGGCCGGGCCGGGCCCGAGACGTTGATCCTTGATCATACGCCAGCGGCCATCGGGCGGCACGTTGCCGGCCGCCGAATCGCGGTGTGGACTTACGGGCCCAGCACCACCAGAATGCCGAGGACTCCCAGCCCGAGGACAGCACAGCTCATCACGCCGACCGCAACCACGTCGGCCCGCAGCCGCTCGGCGGAGATGCCTCGGGCGGCCACGGCATAGCGCCGCCGCTGCGTGGCATAGATGCCGCCGGCTACCAGCAGGGACACCACCACCATCGCCAGCACCCCGGCGCCGTAGTGCGGCAGCCAGCGCAGGAAGACCAGCGCGGCGACGCAGAGCGACAGCGTGGTCCGCCCCCAGGACATGACGGTGCGTTCGGGCTGCAGCCCGGGGTCCCGGTGCAGGGGCGGGCGGGGAGCGGTGCTCACCGGCCCAGCGCGATCAGCACGGCCACCACCGCTGCGGCCACCGCGCCGCCCAGGCCCAGGAGGGGGACGATCAGCGGCAACGGCAGCGGCTTGGAATGGCGCATCGACATCTCGATGCCCCGCCAGCGCATCGCGGCACCGGCGCTGATCAGCATCCCGATGCCGATGAGCAGCACCGCGATGCCGGTGCGAAGCGGGCCCGGGAAGGCGGCGGCGGCGAACGCCTCCAGGGCGATGCCGCCGGCGAGGAAGGCCAGCGCGGTGCGGATCCAGGCCAGGAAGGTGCGCTCGTTGGCCAGCGTGAAGCGCGGGTCAGGTTCCTGTCCCCCGGGCAGCACGCGCCTGGCAATTCTCCCGCGTTCGTCGTTGCCCTCGGTCGATGCCATGTGCCGGTGTGCTCCCCTGCGTTGTGTCTCCTGGAACCGGGGGCGCCGTCCGCCGCCGGAAAATCCTCTTCAGGATACCGGTGAAATGCCGTTGCCCCGCCGCCCGGGAGCTCTGTTGCGCACCGGCGGCGTTTCCCTTGGAAGCTGCCGGGGCGATATCTTGGCTGGGAACCGCACGCCGCAATGAACAGGACACCCGCAATCACTACTCTTATCAATTCCGCCGTCCTGGGTCCGCTGGGCATCGTGGTGCTGCAGCGGCCCGAGCGCATCAACGCCCTCACCCGCGAGATGCTGCAGGAGCTCACGGACGTCCTCGCGGCGTGGCGGGACGATCCGCAGGTGTCGATGGTGGTGCTGCGCGGCGAGGGAACGCGCGGCTTTTGCGCCGGCGGCGACATCAAGGACTTCCACCGGGCCGTGACAAACGGCGGGCACGCCGGCTTCCTGGAGCTGCTCTCCCTGGAATTCGCGCTTGATTTGATGATCGCGAATTATCCCAAGCCGGTGATCACCCTGGTCCACGGGCTGTGCATGGGCGGCGGGATCGGGCTGGCCTCCCATGCCTCCATCCGCATCGCCACCCCGGAAGCGGAATATGCCATGCCCGAGGTCCTCATCGGCTACAGCCCCGATGTGGGCGCCACTCACCTGATGTCCCGGGCGCCCGGGCACCTGGGCGAATACCTGGTGCTGACCGCCGAGAGCTTCACGGGTGCCGACGCCGTGGAGCTCGGCTTTGCCGACATGCTGGTGGACCAGGAGCGTTTCGAGGAGGTCATCGAGGCCCTTCCCGACTTCGAATCGATGCCGGCGGCCGACATCGCGGCCGGGCTGGAAGTGTTCTTCGGTTCCTTTGCCGCCTCCCCGTTGGCCAGCGCCCGCCCCTGGATCGATGAGGCCTTCGGCGCGCCGACGCTCGAAGCGATCCTCGGGCGCCTCGATGCCATGGCCCATCCGGCGGCAGCCGCGGCGGCGGCACGGATGCGCGCCAATTCCCCGACTTCCTTGGAATGCGCATTGCGCGCGGTGCGCGCCGCCCGGGAGGCGGACCACCTGCCCTCGGCCCTTCAGCGGGAGCTGCGTGTGGCCGACTACCTGATGCACCGCGACGACCTGGCCGAGGGCATCCGCGCCCGGGTCATCGACAAGGACCGCAGTCCGGTGTGGAACCCCGCCGGCCTGGCTCATGTCGACCGCGAGGCCATTGCCGCGGTGATCGCGGACCCCGAGTAGACGACACCCGCGTCCCGGGCTCAGTCGTCCATGGAGCGCAGCGGCACGATGGCCCCGAGCGTCGCCGCGGCCGTGGTGGCGCCCAGGGCAAGGAACACTCCCCCGGCCCCCAGCGCGGTGGCGAAGACGCCGACCCCCACCGGGATCACGGCCTGCCCCAGGCGGTTGCCCAGCAGCCGGATCGACATCCAGGTGCCGCGGGTGCCCTCGGTGGCTGTCATCGACACCACGGTCATGCTCAGCGGCTGCCCGATGCCCAGGGCCAGCCCGGCCAGCACCAACAGCGCGGCCATCGCGGGCGTCGGCAGCGGCAGCACCAGCAGGGCGATCAGCACCGCGGAGATGCCGGTGGACCCGAGCAGCAGGCGGGCCCTGCCCACGGAACGGACCAGCCTTTCCATGGCCAGCCGCGAAAGCACCGTGGCGGCGGCCCGCAGCGCCAGCAGCATCCCCACCGCCTGGGTGGAGATGCCCCGCTCCACCGCCAGCGCCGGGAGGTAGACCTGCATCAGGTCGATGGTGCACAGCACCATCATGCTCAGCCCGATGGACGCGATGAGCGTGTTGCGGGCCGCCGGAGGGACGCGCAGCGCGGTGCGCAGCTTCACCTGGGCCTTGGCGGGGCCGGTCGCCCGTACGGCCCCGCGGTGCCGGGCCATGAGGATGCCGGTGGCCAGCACGCCGCCGGCACCCACCATGTAGGCCCGCAGCAGCACCGAGGTGTCGGGCGCGACGGCCGCCCCGCCCAATAGCCCGAGCAGCAGCGGGGCCACTGCCTG
Source organism: Paeniglutamicibacter sp. MACA_103 (assembly GCF_045798555.1). Lineage (NCBI taxonomy): Bacteria > Bacillati > Actinomycetota > Actinomycetes > Micrococcales > Micrococcaceae > Paeniglutamicibacter > Paeniglutamicibacter sp. MACA_103. The sequence goes on from NZ_JBIXLN010000020.1 coordinate 44,743, forward strand.
TGCCACCGCGGTGACCATGGTGTAGAAGCCGAAGACCCGGTCCATGTTGCGGTTCGTGGCCGAGGCCAGGCGGCTGTGTTCCCCGATCAGGCTCATCAGGTGCCCCACGCCCAGGATCAGGTTCCAGCCCAGCAGGGCCGGCAGCGAGGGCGCGGCAAAGAGCAGCCCGGCCCCGGCGATGATCAGCAGGGCGGCGCCCGCCAGCAGGATGTGTTTCTCCCTGCCGCGGTCCGCGGCACGGCCGATGAACACGGCCAGCAAGACCGGCAGGATCGAGAAGCTCGCCACCACCAGGCCCAGCAGCCCGGGGTCCACCCCGAGTTCCAGGGCCTTGTAGGAGGTTGCCGGACGCACCAGGTACACCGCCGCCTGCAGGAAGAAGGCGTGGGCGAGCACGGAGGGGAAGCCGATGCCCGGCGCGGAGTTGGAGGAGGCCATGGGGGCCATTATTCCGAGCCGCGAAACGCCGCCCGGCATTGATGACGGTTGTTAACCCCCATGTGGCATGGCCTTGGGTGCCGGTCTGCCCTCGGGTCGCTCGGCGTTCGGGTGCACGGGTTCGACGGTTCGGTGGGTGGAGTCCTTGGGTTCCACCCGTTTGGGCGCAACGGTCATCTCCGCGGGGACGGGTTCGCGCGGGGTCGGCCACGGCATCGGGGCGTGCTCCCCGAAGGTGTCCGCGTCGGCTTCCAGCCAGTCCGGGGCCCAGCCGCGTGGAGGTTCGCGCAACAGTTCACCCGGCTCCAGCCAGTTGTGCAGCCCGGCATAGCTGCGGGTTGTCAGGTGGTCGACGCGGCGGCGCAGCATCCTGGTGTTCAGCTGCGACGGCGTCGCCACACCCATCGAGGCCATCAGCTGCGCGGCTTCCTGCACCGTGAGCTTGTGGTAGTTGTAGACCCGGTTGCCCTTGTCGGTGACATCCAGCGCTCGCATCAGCCGCGGGTCCTGGGTGGCAACCCCGACCGGACACTCGTTGGTGTGGCACTTCTGCGCCTGGATGCAGCCGGTGGCCATCATCATGGCCCGGGCGCTGAAGGTGAAGTCCGCGCCCTGGATCAGCCGCTTGACCACGTCGGACCCGGTGGCCACCTTGCCGGCGGCCCCCAGCCGGATCCGGCTGCGCAGCCCGGTCCCGACCAGCGCGTTGTGCACCAGCATCAGCCCCTCGGTCAGCGGGGTTCCCACGTGGTCCTCGTATTCCAGCGGCGCAGCCCCGGTGCCGCCCTCGGAACCGTCGATGGTGATGAAGTCCGGGGTGGTGCCGGTTTCCAGCATGGCCTTGCACATCGCCAGCACGTCGGTGCGTGATCCCACGCAGAACTTGAAGCCCACGGGCTTGCCGTCGGCCAGTTTCCGCAGCCGGGCCACAAATTCCATCAGTTCCCGCGGCGTGGAGAAGCTCGAGTGCGAGGCCGGGGAAATGCAGTCGACGCCCATGGGCACCCCGCGGGTCGCGGCGATCTCCGCGGTGATCTTGGCCGCCGGCAGCACTCCTCCCAGTCCCGGCTTGGCGCCCTGGGAGAGCTTGATGGTGATGCCCTTGACATGTTCGTTGGATGCCTTGAGGGCGAAGATCTCCGGATCGAAGTTCCCCTGGGCATCGCGGCAGCCGAAGTAGCCGGAACCGATTTCCCAGAACAGGTCGGCCCCGTGTTCCAGGTGGTACGGGGCCAGTCCGCCCTCGCCGGTTTCGTGGACGAAGCCGCCCATGGCCGCGCCCTTGTTCATGGCCAGCACGGCGTTTTTGGACAGCGAGCCGAAGCTCATGGAGGAGATGTTCATCAGCGACATGTCGTAGGGCTGGGTGCAATCCGGGCCGCCGATGCGCACGCGGTGCTGGTCCTTGCTGACCTCCACCGGGGCGGTGGAATGCAGCAGGTACTCGTAGCCGACCTCGTTGACGTCGCGTTCGGTCCCGAAGGCCTTGTGGCTGTCGGCGCCCTTGGCCCGGGCATAGACCAGGGAACGGGTGTCCCGGTCGAAGGGCCGCCCATCGGTGTTGCGCTCGATGAAATACTGCTGGATCTCGGGGCGGATCGACTCGAGCAAAAAACGCATGCGCCCCAGCACGGGGAAGTTCCGCAGGATCGCGTGCTTGGTCTGCACGACGTCGTGGATCCCGAGCGCCAGCAGGAGGACTACCAGCACGGCGATCACCCACCAGCCGCCGGGGCCCAGCGCGGCGGCGACGATGGTGATGAACCCGAGCACGGACAAGAGCGCCAAAATCAGAAATCTCACCATGTGCCGAGCCTATAGCCCCGGGCCGGGCGGCGGCAGCATTCGTGCACCGAAATCGCCGGTGGGACCCGGGCCTTCCCACGAGCAGCGTTCCGTCGCCAGCCCCTGCTGCACGGCGCCGGCGACGGGACGGGGAAACGCCCTAGGCGTCCACGGCCGCGGCGTCCTCGAGCTTCAGCGGACCGAGCTCGGCGAGGAATTGGCCCGGGCCGGGGTTCGACTCCGCGTCATCGCCGCCCAGGTGCCTCAGCACTCCCCACACCGCGTTCAGTCCGGTGGTCACCGCTCCCTCGGCCCAGCCCGCCGTCCAGGAGACGTCGTCACCGGTCAGGAAAATCCCGCGGTGTTCGGCGGCCAGGTCCTGCTGGTCGTAGTGCGTGTACAACCGTTCCTGGTAGCGGTAGTGGCCGGGCAGGTTGGCCTTGAAGGCGCCCATGAAATTCGGCTCGGCTTCCCAGGACACCGTGATCGGCTGTCCGACGATGTGGCTGCGGATGTCCACGTCCGGGTAGATCTTCGCCAGGGAGTGCAGCATCAGTTCCATGCGGCGCTCGGCCGAGAGCGAGAGCCACTTCAGCGCATCGTCGTTCCAGGTGTAGGACAGCAGGATGACCGCGGGATTGTCCTCGCCGTTGTCCAGCAGGTAGGTGGCGCGGTTCAGCCGGTCGGTGAGCGTCATGGACATCGGGAATTCACCGCTCACCGGGTCGCGGTCCTTCCAGAACGGGCGGTCCACCATCACGAAGGTCTTCGAGGACTGCATGTAGTGCGAGCGTTCGATCGCGGTCCACAGCTCGGCCGGGAACAGCGATTCCTCGGTGTCGATACCGGTGGACAGCAGCCAGGACTGCACGGAGGAAACGACCGCAGGGTAGGTCTCGGTGCGCCCGAACCGTTCGGTGATCTCGATGGCGTTGGCACCGTTGAAGCCGGGAGCCTCCGAGCGGCCGATCCTGGCCACGGCCCCGCGCGGGGCACCGGAGTGCAGTGAGGACAGAGTCGTGCCCTGGGGCCAGTGCGCCATCTTCGCCGGTGCGTGGTTCCATAGGGCGTGAGGCAGCTTCGCCGCCCCGCCGCTGATGCCGCGGTGGTTGTCGTCCGCGTCGGTGTAAACCACTCGCAGGATCTCCAGGATCGAGTTCGAGAAGTCGGTGTCCCAGCCACCGGATCCGAAGCCCACTTGGCCGAAGGCCTCCCGGTGTTCGAAGCCCGCTTCCTTGAAGGCCCTTGAGTTGGCGATGAATCCGTAGAAGCTTTCCTCATCGAAGTCTTCCAGCAGCGAGTTCCAGATCCGTTTCACTTCGTGCGCATCGCGGGACCTGATGGCCAGCTGCATTTCATCAAACTTGGCATCCTCGCGCAGTGCCCGCTTCCAGGCCTCGGCAACCTCGTGGAAGAACTGCGGCAGGTCCTCTTCCTTCTCCACGTAGACCTTTTTGCCCTTCAACTCGATGACCGTCGAGTCGGTGGGAGCCGCCAACGGGTTGGGGAAGTCAAAGGTGTCCAGGCCCAGCAAGTCGATGTAGTGGTAGAGCGCCTTGCTGGAGACGGGGAAACGCATGCCGCCCAGATCGCACGTAACCTCGGGGGCGGACGAGAAGCTGGCGGTGCGCAGCCGTCCGCCGATTTGGTCGGCCTCGTAGACCACCGGCTTGAGGCCGAGTTTCATCAGTTCGTAGGCGGTCACCAGGCCCGACAGGCCCGCGCCGATGACGGCGACTTCGGTGCCATGGAGTTCTTCCGGCACGCTGCCCAAGCCAGCGGGATGCTGCAGAAAAAGGTCGTAGTTGAACGGGAAGTCGGGATTGAGCATGTTGATCGTGCCATCGGCCTGCGGAATCGAGGTCATCTTCTTGGTCCTTCGGTTGTTTCTCGGAATGCTGTCATCGACCGCAGTCGGCTATTGCCCGCCGACATGTGTGTCAATGTACTGCTGCTTGCTCAGTGCCCCAAGCCGGGACCGGCGGCGTCCGTAGCCCAGGTAGAGCGCCACACCGACCAACATCCACACCCCGAACACCAGCCAGGTGTGCCAGGAGAGGTTGAACATCAAGAACAGGCAGGCAGCGATTCCCAGCAGCGGGGTGAGCGGGTACAGCGGCACCTTGTACGTGCGCTGGGCAAGTGGCTGCCGACGGCGAAGATAGATGACCGAGACGCCCACCAGGGCAAAGGCGAACAGGGTGCCGATGCTCGTGGCTTCGGCCAGCGCACCCAGCGGAATGAACCCGGCGGTGATGGCCACGATGCCGCCGGTGATGAACGTGCCGGCCACCGGGGTTCCCGTGCGGGCGGACACGCGGGAGAAGACCGCCGGCACCAATCCATCGCGGGACATGGACAGCAGGATGCGGGTTTGGCCGTAAAGCACCGTCAGCACCACCGAGGCGATGGCCAGCACGGCGGCGACCGCGAAGAGCAACACAATCCACGGTTGTCCGGTCAGCTCGCCAATGATCTGCACGAGTGCCGCCTCCGTGCCTTCGAACCACGTCCAGTCACGCGCTCCGATGGCAGAGACGGCAACCAGCACGTAGGTCACGGTGACGATGACCATCGAGAGCAGAATCGCGCGGGGCAAATCGCGCTTGGGATTTGTGGCCTCCTCGCCGGCGGTCGAGGCTGCGTCAAAGCCGATGTAGGAGAAGAAGACAATCGAGGCGGCACCCGTGACGCCGGCCGCACCCATCGGCAGCAACGGTTCGAAGTTCCCCGCGTCGAAGGCGGTGAAGGCCACGATGGAGAAGAACACCAGGATGGCGGCCTTGATGATTACGACCACGGTGTTCACGATGGCCGATTCCCTGGCTCCGCGCGCCAAGAGCAGCGTGGCGAGCACAACGACCACCAGCGCAGGCAGGTTCACCACCCCGCCCTCGCTCGGCCCGCCGGCAAGTTCCACGGGAAGTTCCATGCCAAATGTGCGTAGCGCTTCGTTGACGTATTCGCCGGCGCCCACGGCCACCGCGGCGACGGAAACCGCGTACTCCAGGACCAGGCACCAGCCGCAGACCCAGGCTATTCCCTCACCCATGGTGGCGTACGAGTAGGAGTAGCTGGAGCCTGAGACCGGCACCATCCCCGCCATCTCGGCATAGGAGAATGCAGAGAGCAGGGCCGTGATCCCGGCCAGGACAAAGGAGATCCAGATGGCCGGACCGGCTACGGGAACCGTGGCGCCCAAGACCACCAAGATGCCAGTGCCCATGGTGGCTCCCACACTGATCATGGTCAGTTGCACCAGCCCCAAGCTGCGGCGCATCTTGCCGTTGCCGGCATTGTCCTCGGCTTCCCGGGCCATGGAACTGATCGACTTTCGTCGCTTGAGCTGCTGCCCCAGGCGGACCGGTGCCCGGCGCGCTGCTTCGATGGTGGTTTGCATATGCGAATCCTCGTTTGAACGGTTTCTGGGAGTTGCCGGTTTCCAGCCTAAGTGTGTGACCCCGCTCTCACGCTGGGCCAAATTGAACTAAAGTTGTTTCCCATGGGACAAATTGCACCGGATCACGGGGCCGCACTTCGCCCGGGCCTCGACTTCGCCAGGCCCTGGGACTCCATCACGCTGGCCCGGTTCCTGCGCCAACTTCCCTCGGGAATCACCGTCCTGCACGATGCCGGAGACCGCCCGCTGCGGTGGGTGGAACCCAGCGACATCGACGACCCCACGCCCTACCTGGTTGATCATGAACTGATTCTCACCAGCGGCTTCCCCCTCGTGGAACATGCTGCAGATGCCGCCAAAGTCCGCCAATTCGTTGCCCGGCTCGTCGACGCGAACGTCTCGGCCCTGGGCTTCGGGCTCGATCCCTACTTCTCCGCTGTTCCGCCCACGGTGATCGACGCCTGCCGCGAATTGGATCTGCCTTTGTGGCAGATCCCGTCCTCCTTGCCCTTCGCGGCTATCGGGCTCGCCTTCGCCAAGCTCATGGAGGCCGACAATGCCCGACTGCTGCGGGAGAACGCTGAAGCAAATCGTCACCTGATGCGTTGCGTGGGCAGCGAGCACCCCGAGCAAGAAATCGTCACGGTGCTCGCGCACCGAGCCAAGGCTGCGGTGCAGCTGCTGGACCAGAGCGGTCGGCTACGCCATTATGCCGCACCCACGGGTCTCCAACCCGCCCAAGGCCAGGAGCTCGAGGCCCTCCTGGCACAGGCCTCGGCTGCGCAGGGCGCCAAGCTGGTGGTGAGCGAATCCGCAGGACATCACCACTTGGCGTTTCCCATCAGGCCAACGTCAACCTCGGGGGCCCGGGTTCCACCTCTGCTTGGGGTGCTCCAGCTGAGTTTCGCGCACCAGCCCGGGGCCGCCGAACACAATCTCATGTCCACCGCATTGGGGCTGCTGGAAGTGGTTGCACGCCAGCGCGTCCTGGGCTCGGTTGCTCCCGGGCAGCTGGCCACGGCCCTGTTGCTGGACGGCGCAGAGTCGCTGGATTCCGGAGCCATGGAATTGTTCAATAGCTCCCTCGGTGGCGCCTTGCGCCGAGCTCCACGGGTCGTCGTTGCCGTCCCCCGCGCCCAGCCGACGGCCCAAGATCCAAGCCACGCGCTCACCCGCCTTCGCTCACTCTTGGACACCAAGCTGGTGATTCACAGCGGGGGGCGGTTTGCAGCCATCACGCGCAGCGAACCAAACCGGGAACTGCTTGATCGCATCGAGGCGGCCGGATATCTGGCGGCATTTAGCCGCCCGGCCGATCCTGGCCACGGAGAAGGGCAGGGAGTTTCGCTGGCCACGAACCTGCGCGAGCTGGCGGGGCAGGCCCGCGGATTGGTCCCGCGCCTTCTCGACGAGGGGCGCAGCCTCAGTGCGGACCAGTTGCCACAGTCCTTTTCCGCGTTGTTGCCCCAAGAGGCCGGTCGTCAGCTGGCGACTCATCTGCTGGGCAACTTGTTGCAGCTACCCGCAAAGCGCCGGGAACTCTACCTGCAGGTCTTGCGGGCCTGGTTGGACGCGAATGGGTCATGGGACGCAACGGCGGCAGCCATTGACGTCCATCGCAATTCCGTGCGACGGCACATTGCCTCGATCAGTGAGGTTCTGGACATGGACCTGTCCCGGGCAGAGGTGCGCCACGAGCTGTTCCTGGCACTTCGGTTCCTGCCCTGAGACCCGGGTGAGCTAGAGGCCCCAGTGACGGTAGAGGTCAGGGCGACGCTCGTCCAGATAGGGGATCTCGGCGCGGGCCCTGGACGGCGCTTGCGGATCGATCTGCGCAAAGAGCAGTTGCTCGCCCTGGGAACCCATGGCAAGGACCCGACCGAAGGGGTCGGCCACCACACTGCCACCTCCCAATGCAAAGCCGTCCTCAACGCCGGCATGGTTGGCGTAGGCAACGTAGAGCTGACTTTCCAATGCGCGCGTGGGAACAACTGTGGTGCTCACCGACTCGTAGCCGCGACCCAAAGCGGTGGGCACCAGGAGCAGCTGTGCACCTTGCAAAGCTGCCGCACGCACCGATTCAGGGAACTCGACGTCAAAGCAAATGATCATGCCCATCTTCAATCCGTGGTGGTCAATGATGGTTGCCGGACGGTTTCCGGGGCTGAACACTTCCTTTTCTTCGTCCCCGAACAGGTGGACCTTGACGTATCTGCCTCGCTCGACTCCGTCCTCGTCCACAAACGTTGAAGTGATCTCCCAAATGGATTCTCGGACCGCCGGTAGCGAATAGACGATGGCAATTGAGTGCCTGGCAGCAATTCGACGCAATTCATCGTGAAACGCAGGCAGCAAAGCGGGATCCAGCTCGTCTCGCAACCTGCGAGGTGCGTAGCCAACCACAAACAGCTCTGGGGTCAACAGCACATCGGCCCCGGCCGAGGCAGCGCGCTGGGCAGCATTGTCGATAGTGGCCAGGTTCGCGGCGTCATCCAATACGTGCGCCTGCGCCTGCATTACGGCCAAAAGCATACGTTCCTCCAGGTCTCGGTCAGTGCTCGGTATCAGCCTACGGTCACAACGCTGTTGACCGTGGTGGCCATTTGGCACCGCAGCCCGACATTCCCGGGATGATTCGCACCAACCGGGCCCGCCCCGCTTGCTTCCGGCTACAGGGCCGGAGAACTCGTAGGGTTCGCCAGATTCCGCGGTCCCCGCCGAACCGTAGCGTTGGTCCTGGCCGCCAATGATGATGCCCAAGGACGGGCGAGCATCAGGGGCATCATCCACCGTCCCGACCAGGTCGGCCCGATTCGGCAGACGCCACGTTTCCGATCGATAGCGTCCGGCAATTATCCGGCGGGCACTCGGAGGCTTGGCGGCTTGCCTCTTCGATCGTCAATTTCGTTGCCCTGCCAGGCCAGGCAGCCGACCAATTCGGTGTTGAGGATGTCAATAACCTACCCGCGAGTAAGTTATTTTCTCAAAACCCTTGCAAACCTACCCGGCAGTAAGTTCAATGGTTCTAGTCCCTTTGTAATCCAGATCACAGCTCCGCCTTGGGTCCAGCCGGATACCGGCCGCAGGACCCTCCCGATTCACCGGGCCACGGACAGTGGCGTACCTTTGTACGCCCAAAATCGCCGCGGCCGCCCGCTTCACCGCCCATCACTTCCGACCCCAAGGAGTCCAGTTGAATGCACATATTGCAGCCAAACGACACACGCTGCTGCATGCAATCATCACGGTTTTGCTCGGCCTGTTCCTCATAGCCTTCGTGGCCTTTTACGCGATGTTCTCTTCCCAAGTGGCTACCGGCGCATCTGCCCTCAACAACGGCATGGGCAAGGCCAATGACGGCGTTGCCAAGCTCGCAGACGGATCCACCGGGGCGGCTGCCGGTGCAGCAGAACTGGCCACCGGCACCGGCGCGCTCACCGAGGGCGCCCAGAAGCTGGCAACGGGCGCGCAAAAGGCCGCGAGCGGAGCAGGAAAGCTGAGCGATGGCGCGACTTCGCTGCACGCCGGGACATCCAGGCTTTCGGCCGGCGCCCAGGACGCCGTGACGGGTTCGGCCAAGCTCGGCAATGGTGCCGCGGACCTGTCCACGGGCATGCAAAAAATCGCCGCCGGCACCGATGCCGTGGATGCCGCGGCAGGCAAGCTCAACGCCGGAGCCGGCAGATTGGCCACCGGAGCCAAGGATGCAACAGTGGGTGCAGGTGCACTCAGTGCGGGATCATCTAAGTTGGCTGCTGGAGCGGGGTCACTCGCCGCGGGCACCAGCACCTTGGATGCCGGAGCACAGTCGCTCAAGGACGGATCTCTTCAGCTCTCGGCGGGCATGTCCCAGCTGGGCCTGGGCACCGGCAAGGTCAACACCGGCGCGCAGGACCTCTCGGCCGGCGCACAGCAGCTCTCGGCGGGTGCCGGAGCGGCCAACGACGGTGCGCAGAAGCTCGCCGCGGGAACGCAGGCGGCAAATGCCGGTGCGCAGAAGCTCGCCGCCGGCACCTCCAGCGCCGCCGCGGGATCCGATGCCCTTGCGGCCGGCAGCGGCCGGTTGCTCGGTGGCGTCGAGGAACTGGCAAGCAAGGCCCCCGCACTGCTCGAAGGCGTGGCGACACTCAAGGACGGCTCGGGACAGCTCGCCGACGGCAGCTCCAAGCTGGCTGCGGGAACCAGGACCCTGGCAGATGCGGCACCGCAATTGCGTGGCGGCATCGTTGCGGCACAGGAGGGTTCCGCGGGCGTCGAGGAAGGCGCCTCGGGCCTGGCCGACGGGCTGGAGAACGCCGATGCCAAAACGAAGGACCTGACGGCCGGCTCCGGACGCCTATCCAGCGGCCTGGGTGATCTTGAGGAGTTCGTGAAAGCGAACCCGGCGGTGCCCGCCGGCCTCTTGCTGGAAAAGATCAACGCACTGCATTCCGGTTCCCAGGACCTCAACGACGGAATGGAGAAGCTGCAAGCCGGGACCACCAACCTGTCCGCCGGGGCGACGAAGCTGGCCGCCGGCAGCAGCCAGCTGGCCAGCGGCATGGATTCCCTGAAGCTGGGTACCAAGGACCTGGTTGGCCAAACAGGCGCACTGAACGACGGGGCTCAGGCCATCAAGTCCGGGGCCGTCAAGCTCGATGGCGGACTGGGCAAACTCAGCGAGGGGTCCAAGGCGCTGGGCGAGGGCATCGGCACGCTGAAGGCCGGAGCCACCGACCTCGATGCCGGCGCCAAGAACCTCAACGCCGGTCTCGGACAGCTCGATGCCGGGTTCAACGACTCCGCCAAGGGCCTTCTGGTCGGACTGGGATCCCTCGGCGACGGGGCCTCCCAATTGGCCGAGGGCACCGATGCCCTGGCCGCCGGCACCACCAAGCTCAGCACCGGGGCCGGCACGCTGGCCAAGGGAACCGCTTCGCTCCAAGACGGAGCGGGCAAGCTCACCACCGGCGCCGACGCCCTGGCGGCGGGCGGCACCAAGCTGGCGGACGGCACCTCGGCCCTGGAATCCGGGGCCGACAAGCTCAACTCGGGCGCCCGCGAACTGGCGGCCGGCGGCAAGAAGCTTGCGGCCGGAACCGACAAGCTGGCCGCCGGAACCGGCGAGCTGAAGGCAGGAACCTCCAAGCTGGCAGCCAAGACCCCTGCCCTGGCGCAAGGCGCCGACTCGGCGGCGGCAGGCGCGCACAAGCTCGAGGCCGGGGCCGGCAAGCTGGCGGCAGGCAACGCCAAGCTCGCCCGCGGTGCAGACGAGCTTGACGCCGGCGCAGCCAAGCTCGCGGGTGGCACCGAGACTCTGGGGCTGGGCCTGGAGGCGTTGCGCAAGGGCAGCGGGGACCTCTCCACCGGTGCCGCCAAGCTCGACGACGGCGCCAACAGGCTCGCCGACGGAAACTCGCAACTGGCCACTGGGCTGTCCACCTTGTCCGAGGGTTCCACCCAGCTGGCCAGCGGCACCTCACGGTTGGAAGCCAGCACGCGGGCAGTCTCGGCGTCCAAGATCGGCAGTGGCCCCAGCGCGCTGTTGCTCCTGATCCCGGTGGTGTTGCTATTGATTCCGGCGCTGATCATGATCCGCAACCGCCGGCACCTGCGCGGCTAATCCGCGCCCAACATGGCGCTTGCGCCATGAACACGACAGGCGCAGCCGGTGCGGCCCTCCCCCGGGGGTCCGCGCCGGCTGCGCCCTTGTCGTTTCCAACCGGTTCCGCCACCTGCCTTGCTGCGGCCGACGGGAAACCGACAGGTCCGGGAATGCCTCGATAGTCCACGTTGCTGTACCAGTCATGGACATCAATACCATTCCCATCACCACGATGGAGGGACAGACAACTTCCCTCGCGGAACATGCAGGCAATGTCATTCTGGTGGTGAACGTCGCCTCACGCTGCGGCCTCACCCCGCAATACGCGAAGCTCGAAGCAATGCAGCGCACCTACGCGCAGCGCGGCTTCACCGTGCTTGGCTTCCCCAGCAACCAGTTCCTGCAGGAGCTGGGCAGCAACGAGGCGATCGCGGAATTCTGCTCCACCTCCTACGGTGTCACCTTTCCGGTCTTCGACCGCGTTCGCGTCAACGGCAGGAACGCACACCCGCTCTACACCGAACTGAAGAAGACAAAGGACGCCGCGGGGAAGGCAGGACGCATCACCTGGAACTTCGAGAAGTTCCTCCTGTTGCCTTCCGGCGAGACCATGCGTTTCCGGCCCCAGACCGAGCCCGATGACCCGCAGATCATTCGCGCGATCGAAGCCAATCTGCCCGGTTAGGGGAAGACCCCGCAGGTGCCCGGCTGCTTCGGCGTCCGTTGCTCCCACCGCAACCGTCTAGGTGTTCGGCCTCGGGCTCGGCTAGCGTGGAAGTTCTCTTAAAACAACTTTGAAGTGAGGAAATTCGTGGGAGCAACAATCCGCATTGGCATTGCCGGTTACGGAAACCTGGGGCGCGGAGTGCAGGCCGCGATCGCCAAGAACCCCGACATGGAACTAGTGGGCGTCTACACCCGCCGGGACCCGGCAGCCCTGTCACTGCCCGGCGGAGCGTCCGCCTTCCACATGGACGAGCTGCCCAAGCACACCCAGGACATCGACGTGTTGATCTTGTGCGGCGGCTCCAAGTCGGACCTGCCCGAGCAGGGCCCGGCATTGGCCGCTCTGTTCAATACCGTGGACAGCTTCGATACCCACGCCAAGATCCCCGAGCACTTCGCGGCCGTCGATGCCCCGGCCACCGCGGCGGGCAAGACCGCGCTGATCTCGGCCGGCTGGGATCCGGGCATGTTCTCCATCAACCGCGTCTACGGCGAGGCGCTGCTTCCCGACGGGGAAACCTACACGTTCTGGGGCCGTGGGCTGAGCCAGGGACATTCCGATGCCATCCGCCGGGTCCCCGGCGTGGCAGGCGGCGTGCAGTACACGATTCCCAGCACCGAGGCCATCGCCAAGGTCCGCGCCGGCGAGCGCCCGACCCTGGAAACCCGCGACAAGCATGTGCGCGATTGCTTCGTGGTGCTTGAGGAAGGCGCGGACGCCGAGGTTGTGCGCGAATCTATCGTGACCATGGAGCACTATTTCGACCAGTACGACACCACGGTGAATTTCATCGACGCCGCCACCTTGTCCTCCGAGCACTCCTCCATGCCGCACGGCGGTTTCGTTTTCCGCAGCGGCAACACCACCGACGCCCACGCGCAGGTCATCGAGTACTCGCTGTCCCTGCAATCGAACCCGGAGTTCACTTCCAGCGTACTGGTGGCCTATGCCCGCGCGGTGCACAAGATGAACCAGGCCGGCCAGATCGGCGCGAAGACCGTGTTTGACGTGGCCCCGGGCCTGCTCTCCCCGAAGTCCCCGGAGCAGTTGCGCGCCGAATTGCTGTAACCGGCGTCGCCGGCGTCCACGGGCGTGCGGGTTCGGACCGATCCGGTCCGCACCCCCACGGGTCCGCCGTCTTGGGAGCTGCTACCTTCGCGGTTTCCCCCTGCGCGGCTTCTGCAGCCAGGGCCGCAGCAATTGGGTGGTCACCGGCAGGAAGATGTAGGTCATCAGCGGGGTCAGGATGCAGATGTTCAGCAACACAGCGAACACCAGCGGCCAATCCCGCAGCAGCGGCAGCAGCAGCACGTTGGACAGCAGGCTCAGCGGGAAGAACGGCAGGAAGATGCTGACCGCCTGTTTCCAGCGCGGGGGCACCACGGTCTCGGGAATCGTGAGGCTGGTGTCCCCGGGCTGCTCGAACCAGCCCTCGATCCCGGTGCGGTGTTCCACCTTGGTGATTTCCACCAGTTCCGCGGCGCTGTCGATCCACCAGCGGCGTTCGGCGGATTCGTCCCAGGCGGCCAGCGCCTTGGCAGAGGAAAACCGGTACAGGACGTGCCATTCGTTGGAGTCCGGTGCGGTGCGGATCCATCCGGAGCCGAGGTATCCGTCCCACTCGCGGGCCAGTTCCTGCCCGGCCTGGACCCAAGCGTTGAAGCGTCGGTGGTGTTCTGGAAGTACCGTCCGGGTTATCGATACGGTGATGGGGGTAGCTTGTGGCATTTCCATAATCTATTCCCCTCGCGGCCCACGTCACGAATCCAAGGACAATTTCATTGATTCGAATGGCCCTGGCCCACAGATATGCCGGGAGCACTTGCGTGTTCCCGGTATTGGCTTCCGTTCCTGGAAGTGGTTGTGGAAGCGTGCGTCTATAGCCGCTTGGGCGGCGACTGGGGGCCGGTTCCATTAATCGGAGCCGGTGCCATGGAGATGTAGGCGTGGTTGCTGGGGGTGGTGATCTCGAAGACATGCCGGCCAGCGCCGGGCAAGGGGGTTTCCCTCCAGCCTGGCGCTTCCTTGGTCATATTGCAGCGTTTACAGCGTCCCGAGGAATTCTCTTCGGTGGTTTTTCCGTTCCGGCTCACCTGCACCACGTGGTCAAGTTCCTGGATCCTGCCATTGCAATAGGGGGTCCGGCAATATTGGTCGCGGACCTTGATGAACTTCTTGAGCTGTCCGGTGAAAAGCCGTCCGGCGGATTCCATCGCCACCAACTTCCCGGTTTCCGGAGCCACGTAAAGGTTCCGAAGCCAGGTATCGAGGGGGTTGTCGAGGCTCCCGGCAAGGATTTCGAGACCCTTGGCTGCACTGAGGTAGCCATGGCCCGGGACCAACACCGGATGCTCGGCTTCTTCGGTCAGGTTCTCCGCGTTCATCACCAGCAGGAGTTCCACGGGAAGGCTATCGCCGGCCTTGGTTCCCGAAAACACCTCGAATGCGGTGTCTGCGGCGACTTGGGCACGCGTTCGGTCATCCTCGGCGCCACGCGGCGCGTCCACGGCGTTGCGCACTGCCTGCAGTATCGGAAGTCCCTGTTCCAAGGGGAATCTGCCGCTGATTTTCACGGTGTAGTCGTCGATCTGGTAGCCGTCGAAGTAGCGGTTCCTGATGGCAAGATCTTCTAGGTTCGCGGCGGCTTTGGGCTCGAGGGCAAGCGCCCAGCAATGGATCCGATGCCTCAGCATGGCGGTTCCGGCCGAGAAACAAGATTGCTGCCCGTTCCACAGCAGCGCATCAATCAGCTGCCGGTTTTCGATCCTCAAGTCCCGCACTCCGGAAACCACCACCAATGCCTGCTCGAAGGTGATCAGTCCCGCCCGCAGGCCGTTGGCGGTGCTCGGCAGGTCATCGATCAGGAGCCGCGAGCTGTTCATGAAGCTTGCCCCGCTTGACGGGGAAAGATGCAAAGCCAATCCGATCTCGCCGCGGATTCCCCACGCGGGATTGTCCTTTCGAGTCCCTGCTTCCAGCCGCTCTGCGATCACCGCGTCCTCGAAGGCCACGGCCTGCGCAGATTGCTTGGCCCAGATAGCCGACTTCATGGCTTCGAGCGCACCCAAGGACTCAATGGCCTGATGGGTTCCTTCTTGTAGCGGGGCGCCGTTCACGGCCGAGGCCATACAGCGGATCCCGTCTACCCCGGTGCGGGCCACATGCTCGGACACCAGCGCGTCCAGGTCCACTCCGGCCAGTACCAGCGAATCGTAGGTGAGCGCTTCTCCGCCAAGCGTCACGGCGGCCCCGCGAATGGGGTTGCCGTTGCTTCTCGATGACGCCGTTGCCATGCTTCAATTCTAGAACCAAGCTACGACAGTTTGAATTTGACAACTAAATCTATAGTAAAAAGATTCCAACCGACGTGGCTGGCATCCGCCAGCCGTAGCGGTCGGCAAGCCAGCAAGGTTCCCCAGGAAAGTGCCTCGGGACCGCTCGCTCGCAGGTCGCGCCAATCCTCCGGGCAGGATCGCGCGGTTTCGCCGAGACTGTGCACTATCGTCCCCTGGGCCGTGGACTGCCGGCATGCCTGCCATCTACGACCAACCCACCACCAGCCGCGCCGCCTGGACCGGAATCGTCGGGTCCACGCCGGTGAGTTGGGCAAAGCGCTTCAGCCGGTTCATCAGCGTGTTGCGGTGGCAATACAACTGCTCCGCGGCCTGCGCAATTCTGCCGCTCTGCAGGTAGGCATCCACCGCCTCGCGCAGGCGGCGGCGTTCGGTCGCCCCGCACTTTTCCAAGGCGCGTTCGACCTCGCCAAGCCCCGGCGCCCCCTCCCGATCGAGCTCGCGCCTGGCCATTCGCGCCCAGCCCCGGGCCCAGGTCATGGCACCGGGTTCCGCCGGCTCGAGCAGCTTCGCCAAGGAGGCAGCCACCGCCGCGGCATGCGGCACGCGCTCCAGGGTGCAGCCCTCCCCGATCAATCCACAGCTCAGGCGCTCAAGGCTCGCATAGAGCCGTTGCGCCCCGGAACCTGCGCGGAGCCCCAGCGGGAAGAACACCACCAGCGCATCTGCCATGGAATACGTGAACACTTGGCTGTCGGCCTGCGCATTGGCCAGCGCCAGGCGCAAGGCGGGGATGTGGTCCCACATCGCCACCGCCACCACGTATTCGGTCTCCAGATCCTGGCCGAGCTCCTCGGCTATCCGTTCCAGGGCTGCGGGGGTCAGGCTTTTCTCGCTGAAAAGTGTCGCCAGGTAACCCTGCCGCATGCTGGCCGCCTCCGCCTGGATCCTGGCAAGCTCGGCGACATAGGCCCGCTGGGTTTCCCCGGCGTAGCCGTCCACGACCTCCCAGACCCGGGCGGTGTGCCCGACCAGCAACTGGGCGTCCCCGGGCTCGGCAATGCCGGTGATGGCCTCCCAGATCACCGAGAAGTCCAGGCGGATCGCCGTCATCAGCGCTTCGATCGGAACGCCCGCCCGGGCGCGGGAAACGCCCACGTCAAGGGCGATGGCGTCGCGTTCGCGCAGGTAGTCCGGTTCGTCGTCCTCGGCCTTCATCGCCAGGATCAGGGCCTCAAAGGAAGCACTGCCGGTGCGCCTGATTTCGCTGGCCGGCAGCGGGGAAACGGCGTAGCTGGGAACGGCGCCGAGGCGCTCGATGAATTCGTCGGTCAATGCCCCGACGTCCAGTCTCTCCAGCAACGCGACCCAGCGTCGCGCATCGTCGGATTGGTCGTTTTGCGTGATCCTCGGGAAATCTGACGTTAACATTCCCTCATATTATGTGCATTTGCACCGTTTGTGGCACGTAACTCGTTGTGAAACGTGCGCCATGTCACCGCGCATCCTTGGCAAGATGGTTCTCGTCCCCACCATCCGGATGGCATGCAGCGACGCAAAGGCCCTCCCCTTGAGATTCAGGCAGAAAATCCCATGACTCACACTGGAACACTCGAAGCGGGTGCAACACGGCAAATCTCCGACAAGGAGGCCACCAAGGTTGCCATCGGCGCCCTCATTGGCACCGCCATGGAGTGGTACGACTTCTTCCTCTTCAGCGCCGCCGCGGCCTTGGTCTTCAACGTCCAGTTCTTCGCCAGCCAGAACGCCACCGCGGCCGCCATGGCCGCTTTCGCAACCTTCGGCGTGGGACTCGTGGCCCGCCCCGTCGGCGGCATGATCTTCGGCGTGATGGGCGACAAGATAGGGCGCCGCAAGACGCTGATGGTCACCATCGTCGGCATCGGCGTCATCACCGGCCTGATCGGCCTGCTGCCCACCTACGCCGCCATCGGGATCGCCGCCCCGATCCTGCTGGTGCTGCTGCGCATCGCCCAGGGCCTGTTCGTCGGCGGCGAGTGGTCCGGCGCCATGACCATCGTGGTGGAAAACGCCCCGCTGCACCGCCGCGCCCGCTACGCGGCGCTGCCGCAGATCGGCTCACCGATCGGCACCATCCTCTCCTCCGGCGGCTTCTTCCTGATGACGGTGTTCTTCTCCAAGGAGAGCTTCGACGACTGGGGCTGGCGCATCCCGTTCCTGGCGGCCATCCCGATGCTGCTCGTCGCCCTGTACATCCGCAGCCGCCTCGACGAGTCCCCCGTCTTCAAGGAACTCATGGAAAAGGGCGAGACGGAAAAAGCCCCGATCCGCACCACGCTGAAGGAATCCTGGAAGCAGATCATCATCGGCATGGCCGCCGGCATGCTCGGCATCGGCGGCTTCTACCTGGTCACGGCATTCGTGGTCTGGTACGGCGTCAATGTGCTGGAGTACGAACGTTCGCTGATGCTGGCCGGCGGCATCATTGCCGCCGTCGTGGAAATCCCCGTGCTGATCCTCGGCGGCCGCCTCGGCGAGCGCTTCGGTTCCTCCAAGGTCATCACCTACGGCGGCATCTTCTCCGCCATCATCGCCTGGCCGGCCTTCCTGCTCATAGAATCCGGCGTCGACGTGCTGGTGATCCTGGGCATGACCCTCGCCGTCGCGGCGCTCTCGCTGCCCTACGCGGCCTCCGGCACGGTGCTCACCGGCCTGTTCCCGGCCAAGACCCGCTACACCGGCGTGGGCTTCGCGCAGAACACCGCCGGCATGATCTCCGGGTTCATCCCGCTGGCCGCCACCGCCCTGGTCGCCGCCGCGTCCAACCACTGGTGGCCCGCCGCCGCCATGCTCATCTTCCTCTCGCTGTTCACCGCGGTGGCCGGCGTCATCGCCCCGAAGCTCAGCGTCGACCTGCCCGGCTTCAAGCACTAACGCCCTTCCCGGCGGGCACCGCACCAGTCCCCCGACTCCCGCGGTGCCCGCCGCACCCTTCACACTTCTGACGCACCACCACAAAGGACCACCACAGCCCATGACCATGTCAGCCGGACACCTCATCGTCCAGACCCTCGAAGCCCACGGCGTTCAGCGCATCTACGCGGTGCCGGGCGAAAGCTACCTCGATGTCCTCGACGGCCTGCACGATTCGAAGATCCACACGGTGGTCACCCGCCACGAGGGCGGTGCCGGGTTCATGGCGCTGGCCGAGGGCAGGCTCTCGACGGTGCCGGGCATCGCGATGGTCACCCGCGGCCCCGGAGCCGCCAACGCCATGATCGCGATCCACACCGCCTGGCAGGACGCCACGGCCATGGTGCTCTTCGTGGGCTTGATCCCGCTGGCCGACCGCGGCCGCGACTCCTTCCAGGAATTCAGCCTCGAGGGCTGGTTCTCCACCACCGCCAAGGGTGTGTACGTGCTCGATGACGAGCACCAGGCCGGGGACGTGGTGGCCCGGGCGCTGCGCCTGGCATCCACCGGCCGCCCGGGTCCCGTGGTGGTGGGACTGCCCGAGGACGTGCTCATCCGGCTGACCGACTCCCCGGTCCCGGACCTGCTCCCGCTGCCCGATGCGGCCCCGAGTGCCGCCGGCCTCGAGAAGCTTTCAACCATGCTCGGAGCCGCACGGCGCCCGGCCATCATCGTCGGCGGCGACGGCTGGGACGCCGCCACCGCGCAAGAGCTTGCCGACTTCGCCGCGGCCGCCCACGTCCCGGTGCTCGCCGACTGGCGCGCCTATGACGCGATCGACCACGACTCCCCCGCCTACGCCGGCTGGCTGGGCTACGGCCGGGCCGAGCGCACCGTTGCCGCCCTGAACGATGCGGACCTGCTGGTGTTCGTCGGCTGTACCCGCTCCGACGTGCTCTCCGAGGGCTACAAGGCCGCCCTGAACACCCCCACCATCCTGGTCTCCAACGATGCCGAGCTGGTGGGCCATGCCGGGCGCATCGACGCCCACCTGGGAGTGCGACCAGCGGAGCTCGTCGCCGCCCTGCCGGCCGGCGAATCGCTGCGCGGCACCCGCGGCCCGGAATGGATGGCGCGGCTGCGCACCGAACAGCTGGCCTTCACGATGCCCGGCGCCGACGGCGGCACCGGCGTGGACCTGGGACTGGCCTTCGAGGCGCTGGAAGCCGCCCTGGATGCCGACCGGATCATCACCTACGGAGCCGGAAACGCCACCCTCTGGGGCCACCGCTACCTCTCCCACCACGGGCCCAAGTCCCTGGTGGGCCCGCGCAACGGCGCCATGGGACTCTCGGTCCCGGCCGCCGTGGCGGCAAGCATCATGCACCCGGGGCGCCACGTCGTGGCCATCTGCGGGGACGGGGACTTCTTCATGAACGCCCAGGAACTGGCCGTGTCCTTCGCCCACGGCGGGACCCCGCTCATCATCGTCGCGGACAACGGCATCTTCGGCACCATCGTCGACCACCAACGCCGGCACTATCCGCAGCGTCCCTCGGGCACCTCGATGGAGAACCCGAACTTCGCGCAGTGGATCGAATCCTTCGGCGGGCACGGCGAATTCGTCGAAACCACCGCCGACTTCGCACCGGCGCTGGAGCGGGCCCTGGCCAGCGGCCTGCCCGCGGTGCTGCACCTGTTGACCGACCCGACCACCATGGGCCCGGGCACCGTGGCGCACCGCGCGGAGGCCAACGCATGAGGCTCGATGCGCTGGTGCGCGCCGGCACCATCCTGACCATGGACGAGGAGCGCCCCACGGCACGCGAAATGGGGATCATCGGCGGGCGCATCGTGGGATTCGACGAGGAACTCGCCGGCTGCACCGCCGACCGCACGGAAGACTTCGGCGAGGCAACCATCACCCCCGGGTTCATCGACGCCCACTGCCACACCACCTGGTGGGGCCTGGGCCTGGCCGCCCTGGACCTCTCCGAGGCACGCGGGCTGGAGGAACTCTACGCCCTGCTCGACTCCGAGATGCAGCGGCTGGCCGCCTCCCCCGGCGTGTGGCTCAACGGCACCGGCTTCAACCACAAGAACCACGACGGCCAGTTCCCCGACATCGAGCGGCTCGACGCGATCACCGGGGACCGACCGCTCTACCTGCGCCACATCTCCGGGCACGCCTCGATCACCAACACCGCCACGCTGCGTTTGGCCGGGGCGCTGGAGCCTGGCTTCGAAAACCCCGTGGGCGGCGCCGTGGTGCGCGATGCCCACGGGGCTCCCACCGGGCTGGTCGAGGAAGCCGCCCAGGGAATCATCCAGCAGATGCTGCTGCCCTACTCCACGGACCAGATCGTCGGCGCCCTGGATGCCGCGACGGCCCGCTACGCGGCCGAGGGCATCACCTCCTTCACCGAGGCCGGCATCGGCGGCGGCTGGATTGGCCACTCCCCCGTGGAGGTCACCGCCTACCAGCGGGCCCTGGCCGCCGGGAAGCTGCACGCCCGCGCCCAGCTCATGCCGACGCTCGACGCCCTGCGCGCGCAGGAATCCCACGCCGCCGACGCCCACGGCACCGGCACCGGGTCGGGACTGGACCTGGGCATCACCGCCGGGTTCGGCAACGAGCACCTCTCGCTGGGACCGGTCAAGGTCTTCATGGACGGATCGCTCCTGGGCGCCACCGCCGCGGTGACCGAGGACTATTGCGGGCACCGGCACAACACCGGCTACCTGCTCGACGACGCGCAGGCCTACCGGGACCGCATCGCTGCCGCCTACCGCTCCGGCTGGCCCGTGGCCCTGCACGCCATCGGGGACGCGGCCATCGACCTGGCCATCGAGATCATCTCCGGGCTCCAGGACAAGCACGGGCCCAACGCCCTGCCCAACCGCATCGAGCACTTCGGCATCGCCCGTCCCGACCAGGTCGCGGCCGTTGCCAAACACGGGATCGCGGTGACCCCGCAGGCCTCCTTCATCGGCCCGCTGGGCGACCAGTTCGCCAAGCTCGTCGGGCCCGAGCGCGAGGGCTGGCTCTACCGCGGCCAATCGCTGCTGGAAGCCGGGGTCCTGGCCGCCGGCAGCTCGGACTTGCCCGTGGCGGACAACAACGTGCGCCGAGCCATGGCCTCGGCCGTGGACCGGAAGACCGAAAACGGGAAGGTGCTCGGCGGGGCCGCCGAATGCCTCTCCCCGCTGGAGGCCCTGCGGCTCTACACCGTCAACGCCGCCCAGGCCACCGGCCTGTTCGCCGACCGCGGGTCCCTGGCCCGCGGCAAGCTCGCGGACTTCACGGTGCTTTCCGAATCCCCGCTGCTCGCCAAGGACATCGCCGCGCTGAAGGTCCTGGGAACCTTCGTCGGCGGTCAATCCAGCCACGTGCGCACCGACGTCGCCGTCCCCGCCAACGCCTGACACCCACCCACCCCGGCCGCCACACCACCTTGCAGGAGACCCCCATGAATTCTTTCGACAGCGCATTCCTTGCCGACTTCACCTCGATGAGCAGCCACGGCGCGACCGCCGGCGGCGGCGTGGACCGCCAGGCCGCCACCGTGGCCGACGGGCAGACCCGCAACTGGTTCCGCGGCCTGGTGGAGGGCCACGGCTTTTCCGTGCGCTACGACGCGGTCGGCAACCAGTACGCGATGCTGGAGCTGGCCCCCGGCGCCCCGTGGATCGCTGTGGGCTCGCACCTGGACTCCCAGCCGCTGGGCGGCCGCTTCGACGGCGCCTACGGGGTGCTGGCCGGGGCGCATGCCGCCAGGCGAGTGCAGGAATCCCTCGCCGGGGACGCCGGCACCGCACTGTTCAACATCGTAGTCATCAACTGGTTCAACGAGGAGGGCTGCAGGTTCAAGCCCTCCATGATGGGCAGCTCCGTCTACACCGGCAAGCTCGCGGCCGCGCAGGTGCTGGAAACCACCGACCCCCACGGCGTCACGGTGCGCGAAGCGCTCGAGGCCATCGGGACCATCGGCGACTTCGAGCTGCCGGTGGCCGCCTATGTGGAGATCCACATCGAGCAGGGCCGCTCCCTGGAGGACCGGGGCCTGGCCATCGGCCTGGTCGAATCAACATGGGGCGCGAACAAGTACGAGTTCACGGTGCACGGCGACCAGGCGCACACCGGCGCCACGGTCATCGCCGACCGCCAGGACGCGCTGCTGGGCGCCTCCGCACTGGTGGTTGCCGCCCGCGAGATCGCCCTGGAACACTCCACGGACGAGCACATGGTGATCACCTCCTGCGGGGAGTTCACCGTCTTCCCGAACTCCCCGGTGGTGGTGGCCAGCCGCGTGAACCTGCTGGTGGACGTGCGCTCCACCGACCCGGACGTGCTGGCCGCCGCCGATGCGGACCTGCACCGGCGCGTGGCACGGATCGAGAAGATGGCCAATGTGCGCATCGAGCGCGGCAAGGAGCACGTGTGGGGCGCCAAGGCCTACGACAAGGCCGGCCTTGAGCTGGCGGCGCGGGCCGCGGACTCGCTGGGCCTGAGCCACGGGGTGGTGCGCACCCTGGCGGGACACGATTCGACGAACATGAAGGACATTGTCCCCACCATCATGCTCTTCGTGCCCAGCGTCGAGGGCGTCAGCCACAACGAACGCGAGCTCACCCACGATGCGGACATGCTCAAAGGCGTGGACCTGCTCGCCGAGGTGCTGGCCCGCGTGGTGCGCGGCGAATTCGTTTCCCCCGCCGGGAGCGTGCGGGAAGCCGCCGGGGAAGCCTCGCGCGTGTCCTGAGCGTGCGTGCCGCCGGCCGATTGCCGGGGGCACGCTGGCTTGGCCTAGGCGGTCCCTGCCCGCGCGGATAGCAGCAGCTGCGCCAGGGACATCGGAGGCTGCCCGGTGATCCGCTCGATGTCGCCGCTGACGTTCTCCAGGTCGCCGGCGGCGATCGCCAGGTAGGTGGAGACCCACGCGTCGAGCTGCCACTGCGGTGCCCCGTAGGAGGCCCGCGAGGCGTAGGCCTCCTGGACGCTCTCGTTGACGTAGGAGACCTCGCGCGGGCCGACGTCGCTGAGCACCCGCGCCACTTCGGCCAGGGACAGCGCCTCCGGGCCGGTCAGTTCGTAGGTCGCGCCCACATGCCGCTCCGGTTCGCGCAGGATGGCCGCGGCGGTCCGGGCCACGTCGTGGCGGGCCACCACGGCCGCCCTGCCCTGACCGGCCGGCCCGCGGATGACCCCGTCCGCCCCCGCCATCTCCGGCAGGAAATCGGCGTAGAAGTTGTCGCGCAAAAACGTGTGTTGCAGCCCGGAGGCGCGGATGTATTCCTCGGTGGCGTAGTGGTCGCGGGCCAGGGTGAACACCGCATCCTGGGCTGCGCCGACGAACGAGACATAGACGAGGTGCCGCACCCCTGCCTCGACCGCCGCATCGACGAAGTCGCAATGTTGTTCCAGCCGCTCCCGGCTTTCGGACGCGGAGACCATGAACACGGTCTCGGCCCCGGTGAGGGCGGTGCGTGTGGCCGAGGTGTTTTCGTAGGCGGCCTGCAACACCGTGGCCCCGTCAAGCGGGGGCGCCTTGCGCGGGGTCCTGGCCAGCAGGCGCTGCTTCACGCCCGCGGCGCTGAGCAGCGCGGCGACCTTGCCGCCGAGCTCCCCGGTGGACCCGGTCACGGCCAGCGGCGGCGGAATGAGGTTCATGGTTACATTCCACCACTGATCCCGGTTCCGGGCATAGGATCCGGTCCCGGCCACGTGCCGCGGCATCCCCGGCCCACCGGGCCCGGACCGGGCATTCGATGTGCTTCAGGGCATGGATTTCCGGGCGCGTCGGGGCGATGCTGGAAGCATGAAAACGTTGAACCACAGCGCCGTGTATGTGGAAGCAACACGGGCAGACATCCACGATCTTGTCCGCACCCTCGTCGACGCCATCGGCGCACCCCAGGTCCAGGTCCTTGCCGGGACCACCGACCGCACGGCCCCGCACCGGTGGGCCCACCCGGACAGCGCCGAACTGGATGCCGTGACGGAGCAAAGGCTGCGTCTGGGCTACCGGGTGTGGCTGACGCTGCAGAGCATGGAGGATCCCGGAACCACGGCGGCGTGGCTGCAGGCCGCCAATCCCCTGCTCGACGATGACCGGCCGCTGGACTTCATTGCGAAAATGCACGCGCAGCAGGTGGTGAACGCGGCCGAGGCGCTGGTGACCCACACCGCGAAGCGCTAAGGGCAAAGGGCTGTTGCCGCCCGCCCGTGCCCTAGACCCACAGGTGCGGGGCAGGCCTGCGCGCACCGGGCAAGGCGGTGTCTTCGCGCCAGCGTGCCACCCATTCGGGCAGCTCCAGGCCATCGGGCACCTTCAGGCCGGCCTTGGCAAGGATCTCTTCGTTGCCCACCGGCCCCTTCTTCGAAAGCAGCCGGGTGGCCATGACCGCATGCACGTAGATTTCCCCGTTGGCGACCATGCGCTGCTCGAAGTAGATGCACTTGTCGTCCATGCCCAGGATGCGGGTTTCCTGCGTGAACTTCTGGTTGAAGACCACTGACTTGCGGAAGGTGATGGTCTCGGACTGGACCACGGGACTCCACTTGTTCTTCTTCATGATGTCCCACACCCCGGCCCGGACCATCAGGTCGAAGCGGCCCAAATCGAAGAGGGAAAAGTACATTCCGTTGTTGATGTGCCCGGCAATGTCGATGTCGGTGAGCAGGGCGCGCATCGGCACGGATGAGGTATCGAACATGGAAAGCTTGGGGCGTTTGCGGGCCGTGGCAAGCAGGACCAGGAGGCGAAAGAGTACATGCATGAAACCCATGCTACTCAAGAGTAACTTGACTGTCACCCGGCTCACACCAATCAGTGATTGACATTCATCAATGGGTTGCTTCAAAATTGAATACGGACACCACCGTGTTTCCATCCTTCGCATCCACCTCCAGGACCCCACCCATGGCCCCGCGCGCACTACGACCCTTCGCCCACCGCGACTATCGCATCCTCCTTATCGCGATGGCCATCAGCGTGTTTGCCCACGGCATGTGGGCGGTGGCCATGGTCTACCAGGTCAAGCACCTGGGAGGCGGCCCTGCCCAGCTTTCGGTGGTGGCCACCGCAACGTCGCTTGGCCTGCTCGGCTTTGTGCTCGTGGGCGGCATCACCGCGGACCGGGTCAGCTGCCGAAAGATCATCATCGTCGTCGAGGCCGTCTCCCTCCTGGTGATGACCGCCGTGGCGACGCTGGCCCTCACCGGAGCCATGGAACTTTGGCACCTTGCAGTGGCCGGCTTCATCCAGGGTGCCGGTGCCGCGTTCTTCTTCCCTGCCTACTCGGCGCTGCTGCCCCGCATCCTGCCGGCCGAGGACCTGCTCGCGGCAAACGGCATGGAGGGAATGTTCCGCCCGGTGCTGCAGCAGGCCGCGGGTCCGGCCATTGCCGGCGTGCTGGTCGCCTCGTTCAATCCGTCGATGGCAGTGATCGGGATTGCGGTCTGCCACCTTGTCGCATTCCTGGTCCTGAACATGCTGGGGCACCACAAGGCCTACGACGCGCACCTGGAAGCCAACCAGAAGCGCCCGAGCGTCTTCGCCGATTTGCGCGAGGCCGTCGGCTACACGGTTGGCACCCCGTGGCTGCTCTGGACGCTCCTTTTCGCCGTCATCTCGGTGCTGAGCTTCATTGGCCCCGTTGAGGTGCTGCTGCCCTTCGTCGTGGAGGACCAGCTGGGAGGCGATGCCAAGACCTTTGGGTTCATGCTCGCCGCCTACGGCATCGGCAGTGCAATTGGATCGATGGTGACCTCGTCCTTCCCGCTGCCGCGGCGCTATCTCACCTTCATGATCATGTTCTGGGGATTCGGGACCCTGCCGCTGGCGTTGATCGGCTTGACCAGTACGCCGCTTGCGCTGGCCATCATCATGGTCATCCCGGGCATCACCGGCGGACTCGGACAGGTCATCTGGGGCACTCTGTTGCAGCGCCGCGTTCCGCACCACATGCTCGGCAGGATTTCTTCGCTGGACTTCTTCGTCTCGCTGGCGCTCATGCCGGTGTCCATGGCCCTGGCCGGACCGCTTGCCGAAGTCGTTCCCTTGTGGATGATCTTCGTGGTGGCAGGCGTGGCTTCGCCGGTGATCGGTGTCGTGGCATGGTTCGCCGGACGAATGTACCGGGATGAAATCGAGCATCCCCTGGATCGTGAGGCAGCGCCGCAGCCGACGGACGCCTGATCCGCAATTGCTTGCCGGCACTGTCAGTGCCGGCAGGCGACATGATGCAAGGGCCAAGTTGGTCGACCCTTGCATCATGTGACCTGCAGGCCGTGAGGGCCGCATGATTCGGGATGCCTGTGGAAAACGCTCCCAAAGACTTGGGAACGGGGCTAGGCTGTCTGCTAATTGACTCCGACCGAATCGTAGGCCCTTGGCATGTTTACGAAAATCAAGCAAGTCATTGTTGTTTTCTGCTCGGGTGCGCTGCTGCTCGCAGCAGCAGGATGCAGCGGAAATGCCGACCCGGCCGAGCCCACGAATTCAGCTCCGACATCAACGCCCACCACAGCAAGCTCGCCACCGACGACCTCGCCGAGCCCAACCGCCAAGCCGACTCCCAAACCGATTCCTGCCAGCTCCAAAGGACCGGGGAAGAACTGGCAGGTTCCCAAAATGCCCGAGGCCGCGAAGCAGAAATCGGAACAGGGGATCAAGGCGTTTGCAACGTATTACTACGACCTCGTTGAATACACGATACAAACGAATGACACGAAGCCGATCAAAAAAATCACAACCCGTTCATGCGTTGAGTGCGGCGAAGTATTTATTGACCCATTCGACAACAACAAGAAGGCTGGTTCGTGGATTGCAGGAGCCACCTTCGACGTATTCGATGTAGTGGTAACCAAGACTATTTTGCAAGCGGACCACGGCATCGCTCTCTACACCACAGCTCAAGAAGAGATGACTCTCTATATGAGCGATGGAACCTTGCAAGGCGTCTTCCCAGCTATGCCTAAGCCCGCGCCGGTGATGATGCAGCTTCATTATGAACGAGGTTGGATGGTCGATAGCGTGGAGTACTTGGATGAAAAATCTTAGCCGTTCGCGTGCGTTCATCATTCTCTTGGCATTTGGGCTGCTTTCTGTCCCAGTCGCGGAACCAGCCTCGGCTGCCAAAGAGAAACTCTGCACAAGTGTAGAGCGCATGGGGAATAGCATCATCGAAATTCAGGTAGCTTGTCCCGAGGAAAGCCTCGAGGACTCTTCGAGTTTCGTTAACAACCCCCGAAAATCCAAGACAATCTCAAATGGCCCAAAACTTCGATACGAGGTTAAATATTTCAGCGAATGTCGTCCCGACCTGACTCTCGTGCTCTCGTGCGATGCAGTCTCCGACCCGACTTGTCCCGAAGGCGGTTATCGAACTATTCGAACAATACGCGCAACTAACGGCCCAAGGAAAGGACAAGTGATTTCGACTACGCAATTCTGCCGATTTGAACCACCTACGTCCATTCCAGGCGCGGAGGGCGACATTGCGAAGGTTACACTGCAAGATTTTCGGCGGCTGAAGATCCTGGCGTCTGTGATCATCAGCCAGCCGGAAAGCTTCTCGCTGCGCAACGGGCATGCCCACATGTATGCAAAGTCGAAAACCCAGAACTTCAACGTAACCATTTTCGACCAGAACGTCCGGATCCGAGCCATACCGGTTTCCTACGATTGGACCTACGGAGATGGGACTTCGCGGAGCCTAAGCTTCCCGGGGACGCACGCGAGCAATCGCGGCTTTGACGTGCCGACAACGACCAGCCACGTCTATAAGGAAACAGGCGACTTCGGCGTTGGGTTGTCCACTCGGTTCCGCGGCGAATTCTCTACCGAGGGCGGGCCATGGACACCGATCCCCGGTTTCGCCAACGTGCCAAGTGAACAAGTCACGATGAGCGTGTGGCGTACCAAGAAAATCCTTGTGGCGGAGAACTGCAACCAGGAATCCAGCGCCCCAGGCTGCACCTCCCCCTTCGACAACTAGTGCCTTGTCCGGTACCGCGGTTTACTTCGCGTTGGACAAATTGCAGGTGTGCCCGTGGCTGTGTCACAGGTACGGTCGGGTGATGAACTCGATGTAGTGGCCTGCAGGGTCCAGGAGGTACACACCGTGCCCGCCGTGTTCGGTGTTTGTCTGGCCCGGGCGGGTTCGCTGCGGATCCGCCCAATGCTCGATCTCTCGTTCCCGGATCCGCGCATAGGCGCGGTCGAAGTGTTCCTCATCGACCAGGAACGCGTAGTGCTGCGGCGGGAAGTCAATGGGCGGTTCGGCGAACTGCAGCATGACCCCGTCATCCAGCTGGATGTTGGTGAACGGTCCCCAGCTTTCAATGCGGCGGGCCTCGGCGATGTCGACATAGAACTGGGCCGAGGCCTCGCGGTCCTTGGCGGCAATGATGGTGTGGTTGAAAGAAATGCTCATGGTGTTTTCCTACTTCTCGATTCGGGGGCTCCGAAGGACGTAGGCAACGCATGGCCCGGTTGCCAGGCAATTGAAGACCGTGTTTGTGTGCCGGATACGGAGGGGCCCTTGCATAACGCAAGATTGTCATCACGGCAGGACCGAGACAGGACCTCGGAGCGCTGCGACGTGGCGACAACGTGAGTTGCCTTGACCTCCCGGTAGCTCAGCCCATCTGGGGCACATCAAGAATTCTTGCACGCCGCGGAACCGGGGTTCAAGGAGAATGCCCGCCAAGTGCCACGGAACCTGTCCAGCCAATCTGCGCGTCCCCACGACCTTGCCCGTTGCGGGCACCCGGGGGCCACCAAGGATTAACCTTCCGGACATCCATCCTTCCTAAGGTCTAGTTCACGACCTCGAGCCATCGCGTTCGATAATCCCCTCTGGTCGAAATCCGTTTGAAAGGCGCACCATGTCTACTTTTTCCTCCGTCCCCCGCCGCGGCATCCTGCTCGGCGGCACAGCCGCCGCGGTCTCCGGCCTCCTTGCCGCCGGTGCCCGTCCGGCCGCAGCCTCCACCCCCAAGAAGCAGGGGACCCCGGCGAGCGCAAAGCTGAAGTTCGGCCAGGACGGCAAGTTCAAGATTGTCCAGTTCAACGACACCCAGGACGGTCCGCGGACCGACCGCCGCACCCTTGAACTCATGGACGCG
This sequence comes from Paeniglutamicibacter sp. MACA_103, assembly GCF_045798555.1. Taxonomy (NCBI): domain Bacteria; kingdom Bacillati; phylum Actinomycetota; class Actinomycetes; order Micrococcales; family Micrococcaceae; genus Paeniglutamicibacter; species Paeniglutamicibacter sp. MACA_103. Next base: position 73,999 of record NZ_JBIXLN010000020.1, read on the forward strand.
GTGCTGGACTCCGAGAAGCCGGGCTTCGTGGTCATCAACGGGGACGTCATCAATGGCTCTCCCGCCAACGCGACGGAGGTCAAGCAGGCCCTCAACAACGTCGTCCAGCCAATGGAGTCCCGGAAGATCCCGTGGGCCCTGACCTTCGGCAACCACGACGAGGATTCACTGTCGAATGGCACGAAGATGACCGAGGCGAAGATGCTCGAGTTCGTGCGCAGCTACGACTACAACGTCAACACGAAGGAAGACGAGATCTTTGGCTCGTCAAACTCACAGTTGCTCATCGCTTCGTCCCAGGGCAGCAAGCCGGTCTTCGGCATCTGGCTGCTCGATTCGGGCCGCTACGCTCCCGAGAAGATCGCGGGGCAGGACTTTGAGGGCCTGAAGTCCTACGACTGGATCCGTCCGGAGCAGATCGATTGGTACCGCGAGACCTCCCGTGCCACCGAGGTGCGTCATGGCAAGGTCCAATCGTTGATGTTCTTCCACATCCCGCTGTGGGAGCACCACCACATGTGGTACGGATCCCAGTTCACCTCCAACGACGCGGACCATGCCAAGGCCGTGGCGAAGCACGGAATCGTGGGGGTGAAGAACGAGGACGTCTACGTCGGAGCGTTCAACTCGGGCCTGTTCGCCGCCATGCAGGAACGCGGCGACGTGCGCGGTGCATACTGCGGGCACGACCACATCAACACCTTCATGGGCGACTACTACGGCATCGAGCTGGGCTACGGCCCGGGCACAGGGTTCGGCACCTACGGCCTGGGCGGCGCCGAGGAACACAGCCTGCGCGGCGCACGGGTCTTCGAGCTCGACGAAAAGCAGGATGGCGTCTACTCCGGCACCCGCACCCTCTTCGCCAAGGACTACGGGATCGACATGGATCCCAAGCGCCAGCCGCTCGCCGAGCCGCTGCCCCTGCCCAAGCGGTAACGAAAAAAGACCGGCCGCGCCCTACTTCGGGCCGCGGCGCGGCCGGGCCGGACGCCTGCCTGCAGCCTCCTCGATGGCGTCGGCGGCGCGGATGAGCCCCAGGTGCGAGAGCGCCTGGGGGAAGTTCCCGGCCATGTGACCGGAGTCCGGGTCGAATTCCTCGGCCACCAGGCCCACGTCGTTGACGATCCCGGCGAGCTTCGCAAGAAGCCGCCGGGCATCGTCGATGCGCCCGGAATGGGCATATTGTTCGATGAGCCAGCAGGTGCACACCACGAACGTGTACTCCCCCGGCGGCAGCCCGTCGGTCCCCGCCTCGGTCCGGTAGCGCCTCACGAAGCCGTGCTGGCCCAATAGCTCGCTTTCCAGCCGCGCCACCGTGCCGAGCATGCGGGGGTCCCCGTAGTCGACGAACCCGACCTGCGCGAGCACCAGCAACGAGGCGTCGACCTCGGTGTCGTCGTAGGTCTGCGTGAACGAGTTCAGTTCCGCGTTGTACCCCTTCTCCAGGATCTCGGCGCGCAGCGCATCGCGCGCGGCCTCCCACCTCTTCACATCGCCGGTCTGGCCGTAGTGCTTCACGGCACGGACCCCGGCCTCCAGCGCCGCCCACATCATGACCCGCGAATGAGTGAAGTACTGGGGGTCCCCGCGCATTTCCCATATCCCGTGGCCCCTGCGCTCGAGATTGGAGATCACGTCCGCGATCATCGCCTTTTGCAGCGGCCAGGAAAAGTGGTCCTCGTGCGCGCCCATGGTGCGCAACTCGTCCAGCGCCACCATAACCTCGCCGACCACGTCCCCCTGGTATTGGGACACCGCCGCATTCCCGACGCGCACGGGTTTCGCCCCGCCGTATCCGGGCAGGTGCTGCAGGATGCGCTCGGGCAGCTGGCGCTCGCCGCCGACCCCGTACATCACCTGCACCGTGTGGTGGTCCCCGGCGATGGCCCGCAACAGCCAGTCGCGCCATTGCAGGGCCTCCTGCTCGTAGCCGTGGGTCATCATCACCTGCAGGGTGAGCGCGGCATCGCGCAGCCAGCAATAGCGGTAGTCCCAGTTGCGCTCGCCGCCGAAGAACTCGGGCAGCGAGGTGGTCGGGGCGGCGACGATACCTCCGGTCTCGCGGTGCGTCAGCGCCTTGAGCACCAGCAGCGAGCGACGCACCAGCGCTTCGTGCTCCCCGTGCGGCGGAATCCTGGCCGCCCAGTCATGCCAGTGGCGGGCCGTCTGTGTCATGGCCATGCCCAGCTCGTTCGCCTCGGGAATTCCCGCATGGCCCGGGTAGCAGGCAAACTCGAAGTCGTAGACTTCCCCGGCCCGGACCTCGAACTCGTCGTGGTGCGTATGGTGCTTGGCCTTGGGAAGCCGGGTGGCATGCAGCACCGCGGCGTGGGGTCCGGCGACGGCCACCAGGGACTCGGTGCCCTTCACCGGGTCGAAGCTGCGCCGCACCCACGGCAACACCTGGCCGTAGTCGTACCTGATGACCAGCTCGTGCTCAAACCTCATGGACCCCGAGAGGCCTTCCACGCGCCGCATGATGCCTGAACCGCCGTTGCCCATGGGCATGAAGTCAGTGACCAGGACCTGCCCGCCCTCGCTGCCCCACAGGGTGCGCAGGACAAACGAGGAATCCAGGTAATTGCGGCTGATCACCTCGCCCTCAATCGGCGCCAGCAACCAGCGGCCGTTCTCCCTGCTGCCCACCAAGGCGGCGAAGACGGACCCCGAGTCGAAACGGGGAAAACACAGCCAGTCCACCGAGCCGCGGAGGGAAACCAATGCCGCGGTGCGCTGGTCCGAGAGCAGCGCATAGTCTTCGATCAATGTGCCCATGGCCCCACCCAATCTCATTTGCCGCCTCCAGACAAGGGATTCCGGCTCCCACTCCGCAGTAAGGGCCTTTGCGCAGCGCGGCATGCGATCGGTTCATTGATGGCGTGATGACCGGATACGTGCCCCGAGGACGAACCATGAAATTCCTGGCCCTGTGCAAACGCTTCCTGCCCGGCGATTTTCAACCCGAGGAGTGGGAGCGCCCCAGCCAGGCGACTGCTGCTGCGGCGCGATGCCTGGGTGGCGTTGCGGGTGATGGTTGCGGCGCTGCTCGGCATGGAAATGGTGCTTCAACGGCACGCAGATCGCCGACACCGACCGGGCACGCTTTGGCTACACGCCCGAGGAACGCGGCCTCTATCCCATTCATCAGGTGCTGGATCAACTCCAATACCTCGGACCGGTGCACGGCATGAGCCGAGGGGTACTCACCTATTCGACTGCGGTACCGGTTAGTTCGTTGTCAGTGGCCCGCCAATACTCATCGGTCAGAGGCCTGGGCTTCACTTCGTCAAGCACAAGATACTGGTGGTGCAATGCCAAACTATTTCAATGGTCGACAGCTTACCGTGCAGGGCCGGCCGACAAGATTGCTTTGGCTTCCTCCGTCTTGGCCCTGCAGGCATTCACAGAGGTGATTCCCATTGAATTCAGGCCCCTAATATGCCTTCTTGTATGCAAGTATGCAATCTCGTGCCTGCACTAGAGCAGGGAATTAATCGGCTAAACCTTTTTTAGCATCCGAGGACGACTAGTGAGATCTCGTCACGGATGGCTCCCATTCCAAAAAAATGAAGGCCAACCACAGCCACTCCGCCTGGGGCAAGCTGCTTTGCATTCGTCATGGGTAGCCAGTGATTAGATGATCGAGCCGCTCAGGTGCTTTGGTGCGCCGAAGCTGATATCGAGCGAGGTAATGCCGTCTGTCCTAGCTCGAGGGAAGTCCAGTACTTCTATGTTCTGGAGAAAACCACGGTAATGGCTTGCGTCACAGCGTTCAGTTCAGGCCAGTGCGCCGCACCACCACCACTGGCATCCGCTATATACTGCGGACATGACTGCAGGCTCTGGCCGGACGAGACCGTCTGCCACCCAAGAAAAAATCGTGGCTCAGAAGAGTCACAACCGTTGTGCTTATCCTGACTGCGGTGCCGTCCTCGTCGTTGAACGCATTAGTCCTGCGGACAGTGCTAAATCCGTTGGAAAGTTTGCTCACATCTGTGCAGCAAGCCCTGGAGGTCCTCGGTATGATGCATCGATGAGCGACGCTGACCGGTCCTCGGCGGATAATCTTATTTTCCTTTGCGGAACCCACCATGATGTTATCGATTCTCAATTAGACCACCATACAGTTGAGTACCTACGGCACGCCAAAGCCAGCCATGAGGCGCGCCTATCGAGGGCGGTCAGGCATGCTCTGGGCGAGATTGGCTATGCAGATCTTGAAATGGTCTGTCGGGTTATTGGATCCGTTCCCTCAGATAGTGGAAGGATTGACGTGCCCTTGGCGATATTTGAAAAAGTTGCCTTAAACGGGCTAAGCGTTGCTACGCAAGCAAAGATCGGTGACGGTCTTGCCCAAGCCGGGCGTGTCGCGGAATTCGTAGAATTCCAGTCACGTAACGCCCCGCAATTCGGGGTCCGCCTCGCTTCGAGGTTCAAAGCGTCGTATTACCACGGTATTTCGGATGGATTGGGGCCTGACGACGTATTTGAAAACATCTTGTTCCACGCTTACGAGAATTCCGGACCGGTGGACACCCCAAGTTCAAGAGCAGCGGCACTGGCAGTAGTTTCCTTCTTGTTCGAGAGATGCGAGATATTTGAGCATGAGCCAGCTTCTTCCTGACAAGTTCGTACCCCTTCGGCAGTCTTTGCTTGGTCAAGGTGCGGTTGTCCTTGCAGTTCTCAAGGACGAAAAGTTCTCCGTAGCTCGGCTCTACGTCGAGTCCAAACGACAACTCCCCCATCTGACTTACGACAACTTTGTATTGACCATGGATTGGCTTTACATAGCCGGCAGTATCGTCGTCGACGACCACGTGGTCCAGAAAGGAATCTCTGGTGCTAAAGAAACTAACAGCTAATAATGCAGCTTTTAGCCCCATTATCTTCAAAGAGGGCCTCAACGTGGTGCTGGCGGAGCAGGCACCAGATGCGCTGGCCACTGACAGCCGTAATGCAAGAGGTAAAACTACCCTCTTTCACATCATTCAGTACATGCTTGGCGGCAATTTGCCCACTCAGCTTAAACCTCTCAAAGATGATGATTGGGAGTTCAGCCTTACTTTAGAACTCTTCAATGAGGAGGTCACAGTAACAAGAAAGATTGGTTCCACTACAAAACTCGGCATATCATATTCGCCCGAACTCAAGACAGTTTTTGAACTCTATGTAGAAGAGGGGCAAATTCATGTGGACACTTGGAAAGAACTTTTGGGTCTCGGACTATTTTCGCTCGATCAGGAGAACTCCGCGGGCACCTTTGGGCTATCCGCCAGGGTGCTCCTTTCCTATGTCATCCGCATCAACTCCGGAACAGATCCATTAAAAGCGTTCCCACTGCAACCTGCCTGGAGCTCGCGACAACACATCGCTTTTATGTTTGGGCTTGACTGGCAGATCATCCGCAACCTTCAAAATATCGGCCAGAAATCTGCCGCGCTGAACGCCATCAGCTCCGCAGCAGATCAAGGGCTCTTGCCCAGCTTTTCTGGGGAAAGTGAGCTCCTGCTCGAACGCTCGGAGGCGCAGCGCCAACTACAAGAGTTTCAAAAACGGGTCAACAGTTTCGAGGTTCTGGATGATCCTCAAGCCTTGCTGCAACAGGCAGATCAGTTGACAGAAATACTGTCACGCGTGCGCGATGAAGCGTTCGAAGATACTCGGATGATGACGTTGTATCGAGACGCGTTGCGAGAAGCAGTCCAAGAAACAGAAGACAACTTGGACGCTGATGTTGCCTTTCTTTATGCGCAAGCTGGCACTCTATTGGGTGAAGCCGTAGCGCAACGGCTCAATGATGTGAAGGAATTCCATACTCGACTAGCAGAGAATCGAAGAACCTTCATAGAGCAATCCCTATCTGCATTGGACGACGTCCAACGACAGCGGCACAATCAACTGAGTGAACTTTCGGGCCGACGAACGGAGCTATTTCGTGCGTTGAATGCTGGTGGCGCCATCGATGAACTACTTGCACTTAAAGATCAGGCATTGACATACCAGCGCCGCCTATCAGAAATCGAGGTACGGCTTCAACAGGTTCGCGATGTGACCGAGAGTCAAGAGCGACTCCGTGCAGAGCGAGCACAATACCGTCAAGAGGCCCAGACTCAATTGAATCGATCGCGCACGAAATTGGATCGTATCGCGAGCCGCTTCGATGAACGGATGAGACGGCTATATGGAGTAGGCGGGGTTCTCACCGCAGCGGTTGACAATGATGGCTATAAGTTCGCCATCAGCGTCGCGGGACAAAATAGCACCGGGGTCAACAAGATGAAGCTCTTCTGCCTCGATCTGGCTCTTCTGGAAGAAGGAGTCGATAGCGCCCACCACCCGGACTTTCTTATTCACGATTCCAGTGTCTTCGACGGTGTGGATCCTCGGCAAACCGCTTCAGCACTCGAGTTAGCCTCCGAAACGGTTTCATCAGTTCGTGCTCAATACATCTGTGCACTCAACAGCAATGACGTGCATCCTGAAATCCGTGAGGCCGAGTGGTTCGTAAATGGAATCGTCCGGACGGTTTTGGATACTGATACGGGCGGTCTTCTCGGTGTGACTTTCTAACGGAAGCGAACTTCAGAGACTCGTCCTCATCCTCTACAGCCGGACACCACTACGAAACAGATTGGTCTAGATAGGCGTTTTCGACGGCGTGGTGAAACCAGCGAAGGTCCGCGACTTCCCCTTGCGGGGAAGTCGCGGACCTTCGTCGTGAGGACCCGGGTACTTAGATGACCGAGTCGCTCAGGTGGTTCGGGGTGCCGAAGCGGTGCGCGGTGATGGAGACTGCCTGCTCGTGCAGGAAGGTCAGCATTTCCACACGTCCCGCGGAAACCACGTTGTTGCCGTAGATGGCAACATCGGGCTTGCCGTTGGTGGCCTCGGCGACGTCCATGACCGATCCGCCGATCAGGCGAATGCGTGCTGCGGAATCGGGGCCGGTCTTGGCTGCCAGGCGCGCGGCGCGGGCGCCGAAGGCCTGTGCGTCCTCGACCACCACGGTGGCGGAGGATTCGGCGAGCACCGTGCGGATCGCTGCCGGCACCTCGGCCGCGGAGGAAACGGTGACGCGGGATCCGGCGGCGATGCCTGCGGCGACCACGCGAACCAGCTCGGCGATGCCGTGGCCCGAGCTCTCGTTCTCGAAGCGCACGGTGACCGGCAGCGCGCGGTAGCGGAACACGTTGCGCTCCGCGTGCAGGCCCGAGACGTCCTTGGCGGTGTTGAACTCCTTGGTCCACGCGGTCGCATCGGAGGCCAGTGCGCCCTCGAGCCAGGCGAGGTCGGCCTCGGCGATGTCGGTTCCGTGTGCCGCGTTCAGCAGTGCGGTGGAGGTTGCCGAAAGCTGGCCGCCCTGTGCAACCGGGGCGTCTTCCCAGGAGCCCATGCCCACCAGGTAGTTGGGTCCGCCGGCCTTGGTGCCGGCACCGATGGCCGACTTCTTCCAGCCGCCGAAGGGCTGGCGCTGCACGATGGCACCGGTGATGCCGCGGTTGATGTAGAGGTTGCCGGCCTGGATGTTCTCCAACCAGTAGGCCATCTCGCCCGAATCCAGGGAGTGCAGGCCCGAGGTCAATCCGTAGTCGATGTCGTTGACGATCGACACGGCCTCTTCGAGGGTCTCGGCAGTCATGACGCCGAGGATCGGGCCGAAGTACTCGGTCAGGTGGTACTCGGAACCGCGCTTGACGCCCGAGCGCACGCCCGGGCTCCACAGCTTGCCCGAGTCGTCCAGCTTCCGGGGCTCGAGCACCCACTTCTCGCCCTGGCCCAGGGCGGTCAGGCCGCGCAGCAGCTTGCCCTGCGCCGGCTCGATGACCGGGCCCATCTGGGTCTGCGGGTCCTGCGGGTAGCCGACCTTCAGCGAACGGATGTCATCGACCAGCTGGTTGTGGAAGCGCTTGGATTCCGCTGCCGAACCCACCAGGATCACCAGCGAGGCGGCCGAGCACTTCTGGCCCGCGTGGCCGAAGGCCGAGGCCGCGACGTCCTTGGCGGCCAGGTCGAGGTCGGCGTGCGGGGTGACGATCACGGCGTTCTTGCCGCTGGTCTCCGCCAGCAGCGGCAAGTCCTTGCGGAAGGAGCGGAAGAGCTGGGCGGTCTCGTAGCCGCCGGTGAGGATCAGGCGGTCGACGCTCGGGTGGGAGACCAGTTCGGTGCCCAGCCCGCGCTCGGAGAGCTGGACCAGCTGCAGGACGTCGCGCGGCACGCCGGCTTCCCACAGGGCCTCGATCATGACGGCGCCGGAGCGTGCGGCCTGGCCGGCGGGCTTGATGATGACCGAGGATCCGGCGGCCAGTGCCGAGAGGGTGGAACCGGCCGGGATGGCGACGGGGAAGTTCCACGGCGGGGTGACCACGGTCAGCTTCGAGGGAACGAAGGTGGCGCCGTCGACGTTTTCCAGTTCCAGGCCGCGCTGGGCGTAGTAGTGGGCGAAGTCGATGGCCTCGGAGACCTCGGGGTCGCCCTGGTCCAGGGTCTTGCCGCATTCGGAGCCCATGACCTCGAGCAGGTCGGCGCGGTGCGCCTCCAGTGCGGCGCCGGCACGGTGCAGGATGGCGGCGCGGGCGGCGGCGCCCATCGCCTGCCAGGACTCGGAGGCGGCAACGGCGGTCTCGACGACCTTGTTCAGCTCGTCCTCGGTGTGGATCATGGCCCGGGCCACCGACTCCTTGCCGAGGGTCGAGCCGACCATCTTGTTGACGATTTCCCGGCCCCAGGCGCGGTTGCCCGGAAGGTCCGGGTCGGTGTCCGGGGTGTTGGCGAAGTCGGCGGTGCCGTCGGCCAGGGCGGCGAGCTTGGCCTCGATGGCTTCGGCGTCGACCACGTTGCGGTCCTGGATGCGGTGCGGGGCCGGGATGCTGTCATCCAGGTCCGCCAAGGAGGCGAGGAAGCGGTTCTTTTCGCGTTCGAAGAGGGCTTCGTTCTTATCCAGTTCGAAGACCGCGGACATGAAGTTTTCCTGGCTGGCGCCTTCTTCAAGGCGGCGGATCAGGTAGGCGATGGCCACGTCGAACTCGCCCGGGTGCACGACCGGCGTGTAGAGCAGCAGGCGCCCGACGTCCTTGCGCACGGCCTCGGCCTGGCCGGTGGCCATGCCCAGCAGCATCTCGAATTCGATGCCCTCGGTGACGGAACGGCCCTGGGCCAGCAGCCAGGCTAGTGCGACGTCGAAGAGGTTGTGGCCGGCGATGCCGATGCGCACGTTCTCGACGTGGCCCGGTCGCAGCGCGTAGTCCAGAACCGACTTGTAGGAGGTGTCCGAATCCTGCTTGGTGTTCCAGGTGGCAACCGGCCAGCCGTGCAGGTTGGCTTCGACCTGCTCCATCGGAAGGTTTGCGCCCTTCACGACGCGGACCTTGATCGGGGCCCCGCCCAGGGCCACGCGCTTGGCGGACCACTCCTGCAGGTGCATCATGGCCGAGAGGGCGTCGGGCAGGTAGGCCTGCAGCACGATGCCGGCCTCGAGGTCGCGGAATTCGGGGAGGTCGAGGATCTTGGTGAAGACCGCAATGGTCAGGTCCAGGTCCTTGTACTCCTCCATGTCCAGGTTGATGAACTTCTTCTTGGGCGCGGAGGTGGCGGCCAGGCGGTAGAGCGGGACGAGCTTGGCGATGATGTGCTCGACGGCCTCGTCGAAGGCCCAGTGGTTGTGCGGGGCCACGGTGGAGGAGACCTTGATGGACACGTAGTCGACGTCATCGCGGGCCAGCAGCTTGTGGGTGCCCTCGAGGCGGCGGGCGGCTTCGCCCTCGCCCAGGATGGCCTCGCCCAGGAGGTTGATGTTGAGGTCGATGCCTTCCTTGCGGATCTTGGCGATCGAGGCGCCGAGCTTGGCGTCGGTCGCGTCGATGATCAGGTGGCCGACCATTTCGCGCAGCACCTTGCGGGCGATCGGGACGACGATGCCGGGCAGGATCGGGGCCACGGTGCCGCCGAGGGCAACCGCCGACTTCATGTACCAGGGCAGGAAGGAGGGGACCTTCGGGGCCAGGGACTTAAGGTTGCGCGCGGCGACCGACAGGTCCTCCGGGCGGATCACGCCGTCAACGAAGCCGACCGTGAAGTCCAGGCCGTTGGGATCCTTCAGCACGCCGGCAAGCTGCGCGGCGGAGGCATCCACCGGAACCTTCGAACCCTCGGTGAGCCAGTGGCGCACCAGCTTGATGGTTTCATCTGCAAGGTCCTGCGGGCGGACCAGGGGTGTGCCGTCGGCGGCGAGGGCCGGCGGGACTACACGCACGTGCGAAGTCGATTGGGACACGGCTGCTTCTCCTAGGAAGAAAGGGGTGGCTGGAGCTACCACTACCCATCTTGCACACGAAAGGTGTTGCTTTGATAGGCGGGTTCACCACAAAGTATGACCCGAACCATCCCTTCAGCAAAAGTGAACAAACCCGAATGTTTTACTTCGGGTTTGCCAATGTATTCTGGGGTGCCACCATCCGCCGTGATCCACCGCGATCACCGGGCACCACCAGGAGTCGACCATGCTGGAAATCCGCCGCTTACGGCTGCTGCGCGAGCTAAGCATCCGGGGCACCATTGCCGAGGTCTCCGACGCGCTGAGCTACAGCCCGTCCTCGATCTCCCAGCAGCTTTCGCTGCTGGAAAAGGAGACCGGCGTGAAGCTGCTGCGCAAGGTCGGGCGGCGCCTGCAACTGACCCCGCAGGCCGAGGTCCTCGTGGCCCACACCGACGAACTGCTTGATTCCATGGAGCGCGCCGAGGCGGACCTCGCCTCGACCCAGCAGGCAGTTGCCGGCACGGTTCGCCTGGCGGTGTTCCAGACCGCGGTGCTTTCACTGATCCCCTCGGTGCTGCGCGAGCTGCGCCAGGACTTCCCGCACCTGCGCGTGGAGATGGTGCAGCACGAACCGGAAACCGCGCTTCATGAGACGTGGGCAAGGGATTTCGACCTGGTCGTCGCGGAGCAATACCCCGGGCACGCGGCCCCGCACTATGCCACCCTGGACCGCAAGACGCTGGCCCACGACGCCATCCGCCTGGCCCTGCCGGCCCGGGACGAAGCGATGCCGGCGGAGTTCCACCACGTCACCTCCATCGAGGCCGCCGCCGGCCTGCCCTGGGTCATGGAACCGCGCGGCGCGGCCTCGCGCCACTGGGCCGAGCAGGCCTGCCGCTTGGCCGGCTTCGAACCCGACGTTCGCTACGAAACAGCCGACCTGCAGGCCCACGTGCGCCTGGTCGAATCCGGCAATGCCGTGGCGCTGTTGCCGGACCTGGTCTGGACCGCGCGCAAGCGCGAGCTGCGCATCGTCGACCTGCCCGGGGCGCCGCAACGCACCATCTTCACCTCCGTGCGCCACTCCTCCACCCAGCACCCCGGTTTGGTCGCGGTCCGCAGCGCCCTGCACGCCCAGGCGGCTGCACTTCCGGCACCGCAGGACACCGACCCGGAGGCTGTAAGTTAGGTCACAAACAGGTAACGCCGTGGTGAGAGCGGCCACAAGGCACAGAGTTTTCCTGTCATACTCAAGGTCGGTTGCGAACGAACGGCACGTGCCACAGGGCAGTGCAACCATGCCCCTGGCTAGCAAATACGCCGAGGATCACCCTTCCCCGGCACGCCCCCAACCTTCATGAGGTCCCATCATGTCCGATTCGACATTCCAGCTGATAGCCATCGCGGTGTACCTGTGCGCCATGTTGGGCATCGGCTACTTTGCCTTCAAGCGCACCAACGACATCGACGACTACATGCTCGCGGGCCGCGGGCTCAAGCCGGGAGTTGCAGCCCTGTCTGCAGGCGCCTCGGACATGTCCGGCTGGCTCCTGATGGGCCTGCCCGGCGCGATCTACCTCAACGGACTCATCGAGGCCTGGATCGCCATCGGCCTGACCATCGGCGCGTGGCTGAACTGGAAGTTCGTGGCCCCGCGGCTGCGCTCGTACACCGCGGTGGCGCAGAACGCGATCACCATCCCGAGCTTCTTCGAGAAGCGGCTGAAGGACAACAGCCACTTCCTGCGCATCGCCGCCTCGGTCATCATCCTGGCGTTCTTCACCTTCTACGTCTCCTCCGGCATGGTGGCGGCGGGCAAGTTCTTCGAGTCCTCCTTCGGCTGGAACTACTTCACCGGCCTGTTCGTGGTCGCCGGCGTCACCCTGCTCTACACGCTCTTCGGTGGATTCCTCGGCGCAACCCTCACCGACGTGGCCCAGGGCCTGCTGATGTTTGCCGCATTGATTGCCGTCCCGATTGTCGCGATATTCCAGATGGGCAACATCGGGGACCTCGGCTCCAAGATCAAGGACGTTAACCCCGAGGCGCTGAACCTGTTCTCCAGCTTCAACACCACCAACGGGTTCCTGGCGGCAGTGGCCATCTTCTCCACCGCGGCCTGGGGCCTGGGTTACTTCGGCCAGCCGCACATCATCGTGCGCTTCATGGCCCTGCGCTCCCCGTCCGAGGCCAAGACCGCCCGCCGCATCGGCATCGGCTGGATGGTCCTCACCGCGATCGGCGCCATCGTCACCGCGCTGGTCGGCATCGCCTACTTCGCCGACAGCCCGGAGAAGGAAATCACCGACCCGGAGACCGTCTTCCTGCTGCTGAGCCAGATCTTCTTCCACCCCTTCGTTGCCGGCCTGGTGCTGGCAGCGGTGCTGGCCGCCATCATGTCGACCATGTCCTCGCAGCTGATCGTATGCTCCTCGGCCCTGGTCGAGGACCTGTACAACATCGCCGGCAAGAAGCTGACCCCGCAGCGCGAGGTCATGCTCGGCCGCTCCGGCGTGCTCGTCGTGGCAATCGTCGCCGCGGCACTGGCCCTGAACCGCGACTCCAGCATCCTGGATCTGGTCTCGTTCGCCTGGGCAGGATTCGGCGCCGCGTTCGGCCCGATCGTGCTGCTGAGCCTCTACTGGCGCAAGCTCACCTCCACCGGCGCCCTGGCGGGCATGCTCACCGGTGCCGTCACGGTCTTCGTCTGGGGCAACATCGACGTGCTCTCCTCGGCCATGTACGAAATCGTTCCGGGCTTCGTGCTGAACCTCGTCGTCGCCGTGCTGGTCTCGCGTGCCACCTACAAGCACAATGCGACCATCGAGGAAGAGTTCACCGCAATGGAAAATGAAGTCGAGGAAAACGCACCCTACGTGGTTTCCTAAACATCGCGTAAAGCTGTCACATGGGCCCCCTTCACCGGTTTCGGTGAGGGGGCCCTTGTGTTTGACTGGAAAGACAGATCATCAATCGCATGTATAAAGAGAGGGAGCCTTGACCCGTGAAGGCACTTTTTGATTTCAATTTCAACAGCTTCGTCACCCCGAAGCTCGTCAAGATCGTCTACATCCTGATCACCATCGGCCTGGGCATCATGTACCTGGGCTTCGTGATCGCGGCCTTTGCCACCGAGCAGCTTGCCGCCGGCTTCTTCGTGATGATCATCGTGGGACCGCTCGTGGTCCTGATCTACCTGGCCCTGGCACGCATGGGCTTGGAATCGCTGATCGCCACGATCCGCACCGCCGAGAACACCGGTGAACTGGTGCGCCTGTCCGGCGGCAACGCACCGGGTGCCTCCCCGCAGGCCGGCGGCGCCTACCCGGGCGGCCCGACCGCTCCCCCGGCAAACCCGTACGGGAACTCCCCGCAGGCCTAGGGCGGACGCAACACCCCACCTTGGGGGGGGGGGGGGGGGGGGGGGGGGGGGGGGGGGGGGGGGGGGGGGGGGGGCGCGCGGG